>NZ_WKFA01000028.1:0-65401 GCF_021605325.1 Pseudomonas sp. PA-7-1E | reverse complement strand
ACGTACCACCATTCGATACGAAAGCCGTCGTGGGGCCCGTGGTCCTCGGGAAAACTGAAGACTTTGCCGGGCACCACCTGGGCAAAGTCCGCCGCATCGCTGCCCAGCCCGGCGAAACTGTCCTCGGGTGCGGGCGCCTGGTCGCAGCCGCTCAGCAGTAACCAGGCGATGCACGCCAATGCCTTAATCTTCATGGGCGAACGTCCTCAACAAATCCGCCGGACGGCTGCGGTACAACTGCCATAAGGGCCAGGCCGACGCGAGCAAGGTGGCAAGCATCGCCAGCCCCAGCAATTGCGCAAGCTGCCCGGGGAATACCTGCAGCGGCAGGCGCCAGCCGAAGGCCTGCACGTTGATCACCGCATCCAGGCACCACGCCAGCAACAGCCCCAGCGGCAACGCCAGGATCAACGTGAGTACCGCCAGCAGCCAGGTCTGGCCGAGGTTGAGCAGCATCAATTGTCGGCGAGTCACGCCCAGCGCCCACAACGGCGCGAGTTGGCCGAGTCGGCTTTGGCTCTGGGTCAGCAGGCTGATGAACAGCGCCACGCCGGCGACGCCAAGGGTCAGGCTGTTCAACGCGGCGGTGGCAGCGAAGGTGCGTTCGAAGACCTGGCTGGACCACCCCTTGAGTTGCTGTTGGTCGACGATGCGGCTGTCTTCCAGGGCGAACTCACGCTGCACTTCACGGATCAGCGACGGCACGTCGGCAGGCGCTACCCGCAGGTTGAAGCGTGCCGGTGAGAGCGTCGGCCAATGCGCCAACAGGTGCCGGGCATTGACCAGCAGATGGCCCTTGGGGTTGCCGTAGTCGGCGTAGATGCCGACGATCTTCGGCGCCCAGGTGCCCTGCGGGGTGGGGATGGAAACCGTGTCGCCCAGTTGCACCTTCAGGCGTCGCGCCAGTTGTTCGCTGAGCATCAGGCTGTCGTCTTGCAGCAAGCGGTCCCAGGGCGCGTCCACTGCCTCCAGCAACGGCCAGTGTTGACGATAAGTGGGGTTGTCGACCACGCCGAACACCTCGGCGGGCCAGCCTTGCAGTTGCACCGCCACCTGCCAGGCGGGCAATACGGCCTGCACCAGGGGCTGACGGGTCAACCACGTCTTCAGTTGCTCGGCCTGCTGCGGATTTTGCGGGTTGAGGTACAGCTCGGCGGTGAGGCGTTGCTCCAGCCAATGGGTGAAGGTCTGGCGAAAGCCCGAGGTCATGGAGCCGGCGCCGATATTCGCCGCCAGGGCCAACAGCAACGCCATCAGCGCCAGGCTCAAGGCCGGCAGTTGCTGGCGGCAATCGGCCAGGAACCACTGGCCCAGTACCGAGCGACTACGCCCCAGCACGGCTTTCAATAACCCGTTGAGCAGCACCGGTAATGCCAACGCCGCGCCCAACAGCAAGGCCGCCATCAGCACAAACCCGGCGGCCAGGCTATCGCCCAGCCACAGCGCCAATAACGCGATCGCCAGGGCCGCGGACGCCACCCACCCCTGGCGCCGCAGCCAGCGCCCATGGGCTTGATGCCAGGCTTGGGCGTTGGCCAGCGCCAGTAACGGCAAACGCGCTGCGCGCCACAGGCTGCTGGCTCCGGCGAGCAACGCGCCGAGCAGGCTCACGCCCAGGCCGGCCAGCCACCACCAGGGGCTCAAGTTCAATTGGCCGGCGACTTCGGCGCCGTACAGGCCGCGCAAACTGGCGGCGACATCCGGCAGCAACAGGCTGGCCAGCAGGTAGCCGCTGGCGATACCGAGCACACCGCTCAACACCGCCAAAGCGCCCAATTCGACGCCCAGGCTCAGGATCAGCATGCGTGCGCTGACTCCACAAGCGCGCAAGGTTCGCAGCAGGCCACGGCGCTGTTCCAGGGCCAGGCCGATGGCCGCATGCACGATAAACAGCCCCACCACAAAGGATAAAAAACCCACCGCATCCAGGTTCAGGTGAAAGCTTTCGGTGAGGCGTGACAGGTTGCTGTCCTCGCCCTGCTTGAGTTGCAACGCGGCGGGTGGCGTGGGGTGGTGGGCGGCGAAGGTGTTGTCCAACAGTAGGCGCGACAGGCGCCCAGGCATGTTGAGCAGGGGTTGGGCAAAGCCGATATCGGTCAGCAGCAGGCCGGGCGCCATATCGGCCTGTACCTGCAACGGTGGCAGGCGTTGCCCGGTGGACGTCAGCGGCTGCTCGCCCGCCTGCAACCCCTGCGCCTCTAACGTTTGCGCAGCGACCCAGGTACGCCCCGGCGGCTCGAAAAACGCCAGCATCTGCGCCTGGCTCAAGCGTTGCCCCGCCACGCTGCCGCTGCCGGGCAACGACACCGGGTCGATGCCCATCAGTTGCAGACGCTGCTGCTCACGCCCCTGGAGCACCACTCGCCCCTGCACCACCGGGGATACCGGCCAGCCGGCGCGGCGCAGCTCGGCAAACAGTGCCTGGGGGAAACTGGCGGCGTCCGGCGCAACCAGGCTGGCTTGGGGTTCGCCCCCGATCAATTGGCTGGCGCGTGCGTAGCTGTCCCGCGCCTGGCTGTTGAGGGCCTGCACGCCGGTCAGTAGCGCGGTGGCCAGCCACAGGCCGGTGAGCACGCTGAAAAATTGCACCGGATGACGCCGCCAGTGGCTCAGCAACGCGCGCAGCGTCCAGTAAAACAGCGCCATCTCAGCGAGCGTCCATTGGCACTACACGCCCACGGTGCAGCACCACTTGCCGGTCAAGCCGTGCCGCCAGGCGCGGGCTGTGGGTGACCATCAACAGGCTGGTCGGGCTGTCCCGCAGCAGGTCCAACAGCAGTTGCAGCACTTCATCGCTGGTGGCTTCGTCGAGGTTGCCGGTGGGTTCGTCAGCCAGCAACAAACCCGGCCGCGAGGCCAGCGCCCGCCCGACGGCAACCCGTTGCTGCTGGCCACCGGAGAGTTGCTCGGGGTAACGCCGGAGCAAGTCGCCCAGCCCCAGGCGCTCCACCAATTGCGCTTGCCAGTGCGGGTCGAAACGCCCCGCCAGCCGCGCCTGGAACGCCAGGTTGTCTTCCACGCGCAAGCTGCCGATGAGGTTGAACTGCTGGAAGACCAGACCGATTTGCGTGCGGCGCCAATGGGCCAGTTGCCCTTCGTTGAGTTGGTCAAGGCGTTGCTCGCCGATGCGGATGCTGCCAGCGTCCACTCGGTCCAACCCAGCCACCAGGTGCAGCAAGGTGCTTTTGCCACTGCCCGATTCGCCCATCAGCGCCAGGCTGCTGCGTTCACCCAGGTGCAGGTCGACGCCAGCCAGAACGGTCAGCGGGCCTTGCGGGGTCGCGTAGTTTTTAACAACACCTTGCACCTGCAACATAAGAACGCTCATCTGAAGGACCAGCAATGAGAATAACGGCTGACGCTGCTGCCCACGCAAATTTTTCACATGGATTTCACCGTCTGCGCATCCACCGAACTTTAAAGTGCCCGCCAACTCGTGGTAACCCACAACTTATTAGTTAATCCAAGTGACACTCTTAACATGCAAGTGTTCAGCAAAAAGACAGCGGTGCTGTGACAGTCTCCTGCCTCACCAAGGGCAACTGCCCAGTCGTGCAGCCTTTTTATAAACACAATAAACAGTGCCGAGGATGAACCGCGTGGCAGACATGATCCTGGCCAACCCCCAACCCAAAAGGTCAAGGTTAAAACGCCTGAGAAAATACCGCCTGCACCTGCTTGGCATCAGCGTTACCGCCTTGTTGTTGACGGGCTTTTTATTCTGGCCCAGCTCGCCCCTGGACTTGGGCGTGGGCAATCGCCTGGTGACCTCCGGGGTGCTCGCCGGTTGGCGTGAGGGTGAGTTGGTGGTGCTGGTGCGCCATGAGGAGCGCTGCGACCGCTCGGCCAACCCCTGCTTCGGCCCTGCCGATGGCCTGACCATCAACGGCACTGAACGCGCCGTTGAACTGGGCAAAGCCTTTGATTCATTGGGCATGGCTCTGACCGACGTGCTCAGCAGCCCCACCACGCGAACCGCCCAGACGTCACTGTTCATGTTCGGCAAGACCGAGCTGTCCCCCGGCCCGCTGGCCATCTGCGGCGACGCCATGGGCGGTGAAATCCTCGGCCACAAACAGCCGGGACGCAACCTGATGCTGATCACCCACAGCGCCTGCATGAGCGACTTCCAGACCAGCCTCGGCTTCCCTCACGCAGCCGCTGCAGAGTACGGCAGCGCACTGTTCGTCAAGGTGCTGCCCAACGGCACCTTCAAGGCCATGGGCACCATGAACAGCGAAGAGTGGACCGCCGCACTTAAACAACTTTAATTACACTTGTTTACATATTAAGCCTTGAGACGTTCAGCAAAATGACAGCCCCACTCTGGCATGTTTAGCCGCGCCTGTTAGTTATGCTCTCCAACAACAACTTAATGATCCTTACGATGCTTCGCCCTATTAAGTTAATACCGCCATTGCCCGTACTTGAACGTTATGGAGCGATGTGCGCATGCCCCGCATAAACCCTGTGTCCTGGCTATTGCTGGGCGTTGCCGTGTTCTTCCTGTTGCCCCTGGGCTTTCACGGTTTATGGACGCCGGACGAAACCCGCTACGCCCAGGTCAGCCAGGAAATGCTGATGAGCGGTAACTGGGTGGCGCCGCACTTCATGGGCGTGCGTTATTTCGAGAAGCCCGCCGCCGGCTATTGGCTGATCGCCCTTGGCCAGGCGGTGTTCGGTGAAAACCTCTTCGGCGTGCGTATCGCCTCAGTGCTGAGCACGGGCTTGAGTGTGGTGCTGGCCTACCTGCTCGCCCGTCGCGTGTGGAACGAGCCGCGCAAGAGCTTTGCCTGCGCCCTGCTCTACCTGAGTTTTGGCCTGGTGGCCGGGCAAGCCGGGTATGCCAACCTCGACCCGCAATTCACCCTGTGGGTGAACCTGAGCCTAGTGGCGTTGTGGTTTGCCCTGGACTGCCGCACGCCATGGGAACGCCTGGGTGCCTGGGCGGTGTTGGGCGTGGCCTGCGCCATGGGGTTCATGACCAAAGGGTTCCTGGCCTGGCTGTTGCCGGTGTTGATCGCCGTGCCCTATCTGGTCTGGCAGCGGCGCGTCGGTGAGTTGATGCGCTACGGGCCGCTGGCGGTGCTGGTTGCCGTGCTGGTGTGCCTGCCATGGGCCCTGGCGATCCACCTGCGCGAACCGGATTACTGGCATTTCTTTTTCTGGCATGAGCATATCCGCCGCTTTGCCGCCGACAACGCACAGCATGCTCGGCCGCTGTGGTTCTTCCTGCCAATCATGGTGGTGGCATGCCTGCCGTGGGCTGCCTTGCTACCCGGCACCCTGCTAAAAACCTGGCAGGAAAAGCGCCAGCCGGCGATTGCCTTTCTCGCCCTGTGGCTGCTGCTTCCCCTGGGCTTTTTCAGCCTGAGCAAAGGCAAATTGCCGACCTACATCATGCCGTGCCTGTTGCCCCTGGCCTTGTTAATGGGCCACGGTCTGATCGACCTGATCAAGCAAGGCAAGGCGCGCACGCTAGTCATCAACGGCGCGCTCAATTTCGTGCTTGGCATGACGGCCATGGTGGTGCTGATCTACCTGCAAATCACCCGCCCGCTGTACAGCAATAGCCATGCGGAGATGTTCAACCTGTCCCTGACGTTTATCGTGCTGCTGGGCTGGATCCTTGCCAACCTGTTGCAAGCGGTGCGCCCGCTGACGTTGTGGGCGATGCCTGCCCTGGGCATTGGTTTGCTGGTGGCATTGCTACCGGCGGGCATGCCGGCTCTGATCGAAGATAACGAGATGCCCGACCAGTTCGTGCTGGAACATCTGGACGAACTGCAACCTACCCGTGCTTTGCTGAGCAATGACCTGGGCCTGGCATCGGCCTTGACCTGGCGCCTGCGCCGGCCCGATGTGGCGTTTTATAACACCCAGGGAGAGCTGCGCTATGGCTTGAACTACGAAGACGCGGCACAGCGCAAGGTCACGCCGGATAGTGTCCAGGCCTGGTTGGCCGAGGCCCGCCAACACGGGTCGGTCGGCGTGCTGATGCAGGTCAAGAGCACCAGCGAACACCGTGAAGAAGGGCAGTTGCCGCCCGGCGGCAAACGCTATCGCAAGGGCAACCTGGTACTGACGATTTACTCCCAACAACCTTGAATGCAGCGCCTGCCACGGGGAACATCCCATGAGTTTCTGGAAAACCGAACGCGGCGCCCTGGTGTTACTGCTGGGCATCTCGGCCTTGCTGCTCTTGCTGGGCCTGGGCAGCCGCGAACTGTGGGGGCCGGAAACGCGCTGGGCGAATATCGCCTTGCAGATGCTGCAAAGCGGTGACTATTTCGACCCATACCTCAAAGGCACGCCGTATTACGACAAACCCCTGCCCTCCTACTGGCTGATCACCGGGTTTGCCCATCTGCTCGGCGGCCTCGGCCCGTGGTCGCTGCGCCTGTCATCGGTGATTGCCGCGTGGTTGAGCATCTGGCTGGTGTACCTGATCGGTGAACGCCTGTTTCGTAAAGGCACCGGGCTGATTGCCGGGTGGATGCTCGCCACCACCTTCTACTTCCTGTTCTGGGCCCGCGTGGCCACCGCCGATGTCCTCACCGTGTGCGGCGTGCTGGCAGCGGTGTGGTGGTATTGGCGTGGGCCGGATGACACGCGGTTGGGGCGCTACACGGTGTTTTTCCTGTTGCTGGCCGCCACCTCACTGTTCAAGGGCTTGATCGGTGTGGTGCTGCCAGGCCTGGTGCTGTTGCCACACTTGCTCAGCGAACACCGCTACAAACGCCACCTCAACCTGCGCTTGGTGCTGGCCCTGCTCATCGCAGGCATCGTGTACGCGATTCCCTTTGTACTGTCCCACCGCTACGGCGCCCCCACTTACGGCGAGAGCGGCCTGGAGCTGGTGTTCCGCGAAAACGTGGTGCGCTTCTTCGACCCCTTCGACCATATGGGGCCGATCTACACCTACCTGATCTACCTGCCGGTCTACACCCTACCCTGGGCACCCTGCTGGTTACTTGGCCTGTGGCTGGCCGTGCGCAACTGGCGCAGGGCGCCGCCCAACGTACGCTGGCTAGTGTGGGGCCTGGGCCTGTTGTTTGTATTCTTCACCGCCAGCGGCAGCCGCCGCAGCTACTACGTGTTGCCGCTGGTGCCCTTCGCCCAACTGCTCGCCGCCTGGTGGCTGAGTGAACGCCTGCACAAAAAACCTTCGAGCTGGCCGCGCTGGCAAACAGGCATTGGCCTCAGCGCAGGCCTGCTCTTGCTGGTGCTGGGCGTGATCTACCCCTGGACCAACGGCAACGGCGGCGTCACCCGCTTCGCCGCCGACCTGCAAGCCCAGGCAGAAAAAAGCGCACCCTGGAACCAATGGCAACTGGTGCTGGTAGAGGTCGACAACAAACTGCCCATGTACCTGCAAAACCACGGCAAACCTTTCTACTACGTCAGCGAAAGCCAGGACTTCCCGCGCCAGGGCGACAGCGCTGCATTCATGGCCTGGCTGGAGAAAACCAGCGGCCAGAGGTTTGATCCGCAACGCACGATAATCGTCGCGCAGTATTCCAAGGACGAGCCCGCGCCGTTGGTGTTTCTGGGGGTGGATCATCAGGTGGTGACTACGCAACCGGATAATGGGGAGCGGTTGTTCAAGGTGCGTGAGGGAGGGAGTGTGGCGTTTGTTCCGGGGATACGCTGAGGTACTGTTGCTTGCTGACCTTTTTTCATGGCGAAGATTCTGGCGGTGTGGCATTTGTTGGCGATTGCCAAGACTACGGTGGATCGCTCCTACCTTGGTATTGATGCAAATACCTTGGTAGTTCAGGCGAACCGGGTCGATGCCATCGCAGCATAGATATCTACACAACTTTAATGCGACGCAGGACCTGTGGCGAGAGAGCTTGCTCCCGCGACGGCCTGACAGCCGACGCTGATATAACTGATGCCCCGCGATCCAATGTGGGAGCTGGCTTGCCTGCGAAGGCGGCCTTAAAGCCGACCAGTATCTCGGGTCAGACCGCGTACATATCCGTTCCTGCGGCAATGGCTGCTATTGGTTCCGCTTTTACAGCGGGTCACTGTTGAAAAGAGCCGGAATGCCGGCCCAGCCAAAAGTAACCAAAAGGCTCTTGCCCCACCACTCGGCACCTCGCCTAGTCTCGGTGTTCCCGTAATCCGACAGCGTGGTTTAACGGGGCGCCTAAGATCAAAAGCAGATCAAGATCAAGAGCGGCTCGCTTCGCATCGTGGTTACCGTCGGCGGCTACAGGCTACAAAGTTGTGTAGATACCTATGACCATCGCAGGCAAGCCAGCTCCCACATGGGTTCGCAGGGCATCAGTCGAATCAATATCGGCTGTCAGGCCGCTTTCGCGAGCAAGCCCGCTTCCACCGCAAGCTCCCCTCGCCACTAGTCAGCTAAATCCGTCGACGGCGGTTGAGTTGGGGGATGGCGGCTTCGGGAGCTTCTACGCGCGGGGCCTGCGCCAGCGTTTTGGCGGCCAGTTGCGCCAGCGTGGGCTGGCTGAACAAGGTGCGTGCGTCCACGTCCAGCCCCGCCTTGCGCAGGCGGGCTACCAGGTTCACTGCCAACAGGGAGTGCCCGCCCAGTTCAAAGAAGTGGTCATGGCGCCCTACCCGTTCGAGCTTCAACACGTCAGCCCAGATCCCGGCCATCAGGGTTTCCACCTCGCCCACTGGCGCTTCGTAGGCTCGGCTAAGCACGGCCTCCAGCCCTGGCGCCGGCAGGGCCTTGCGGTCGAGTTTGCCGGCGGGGTTGAGGGGCAGTGCGTCGAGTTGCACGAAGGCGGCCGGCACCATGTATTCCGGCAGGTGCTCCAGCACATGGTCACGCAAGGCTTGCAGGCTCGGCGCCTGGCCGCGCAGGGTGAAGTAGGCCACCAGGCGCTCATCGCGAATCAATACCGCCACCTCGTGCAGCGCCGGGTGGGCGGCCAGGCGTGCTTCGATCTCTCCCAGCTCCAGGCGCACACCGCGCAGCTTGACTTGGAAGTCGTTACGCCCAAGGAATTCAAGAGTGCCGTCTGGCAGGTAGCGCACCAGGTCGCCGGTGCGATACAGGCGGTCGCCGGGCACGAAGGGGCTTTCGATGAAACGTTCGGCGGTCAGCTGTTCCAAGCCCAGGTAACCACGGGCAACGCCGACGCCGCCGATGTGCAGTTGGCCGCTGATACCCATGGGCACCGGCGCATCATGAGCGTCCAGGACATACAGGCGGGTGTTGTTGATGGCGCGGCCAATCGGTAGTTGCAAGGCGGGCACCGGCGCGCCGGGTTCGAGGGTCCAGGCGCAGCTGTCCACCGTGGCTTCGGTGGGGCCGTACACGTTATGCAAGCGCACCGTGGGCAAGCGCGCCTGCACGCCACGGGCCAAGGCGGCGGTGAGTTCGCCGCCGCCGCACACTATATCGGTGAGGCTGGTGCACAGGGCCGATTCGTCCAGGTCCAGAAACTGCTGCAACATGGCGGGCACGAACTGGATCACCCTGATCTGCTGCTCACGAATCACCTGGGCCAGGTACGCCGGTTCACGGTGCCCATCGGGCCGCGCCAACACCAGGCGCATGCCGTTGCTCAACGGCCAGAACAGCTCCCACACAGAACCATCGAAGCTGAACGGCGCGCGCTGCAACAAGGCGCCGCCTTCGGCGTTCGGGCACAGTTGCGAGCCCCAATGCAACAGGTTGCCCAGGCCACGGTGCTCGATCATCACACCCTTGGGCGTGCCGGTGGAGCCCGAGGTGTACATCACGTAGGCGAGATTGGCGACGCTCAAGCCTGGCACGCTTGGATTGTCGATTGGCGCCTGATTCCAGGTGCAGTGGTCGAAGTCGATCAGCGGGATCGAGACATCGCCCACCCCTTCGCGAGTGGCAGCTTGTACCAACAGCGCCACTGGCTGGCTGTCTGTGAGCATGTAGGCCAGGCGCTCGCGTGGGTAACCTGGGTCGAGCGGCACATAGGCGCCGCCCGCCTTGAGAATTCCCAATAAGCCCACCACCAAGTCCAACCCACGCTCCACGCACAGCGCCACCCGCGAGTCCGGTTGTACGCCGTGCTCACGCAAGTGAAAAGCCAGTTGGTTGGAACGTTCGTTGAGTTGGCGGTAGGTCAATGCGTGCTGACCCGCCTGCACCGCAATGGCATCGGGGATTCGCCGCGCATGGGCTTCAAACAGCGCTTGCACGGTCAGCGTTTTTGGGTAGTCGGTGGAGGTTGCGTTGAAGTCCACCAATAGAGTTTGCAACTGGCTCGCGGGCAGCACCTGCACACCGCGCAGCGGCATATCCGGCGTGCTTTCCAATGCGTCCAGCAGGCCGTTCAGCGCGGTGTCGAAGTAGCTCAAGACAGGTTCAGCGCCCACTGTGTCCGGGGCCATGACCTTGAGCCGGAAGCCGCTGGCCGTGTCGTCCACCGTGAGCATCAACGGGTAACTGAGGATGTCTTCACTGCTAAGCAAGGCAATGCCCGGCACAAGGTTCAGTCCAGGGTCCGCCGAGGTGTGACGATAGTTGAGCAAACTGTTGAACAGTTCCGGCACGCCGCTACGACGCTGGGCCAACGCCAGGGACGCCTGTTCATGGGCGAGCAAAGCGCTCAGTTGCGCGTGAGTGTCGTGCAGCGCATCCGCCACGTTTTGCCCGGCCAGGCGCAGGCGCAGCGGCAAGGTGTTGATAAACATGCCCAAGGCCCGCTCGGCCCCCTCGCCGGCTCGCAAGCGGCCGAGCAGCACGGTACCGAACACCACATCTTCGCGGCCGGCTACACGGCTGAGCACCTGAGCCCAGGCCAGGTGAAAAAGGCTCGCGGCACTGACCCCCAGGGCTCGGGCCTGGCTGCGCAGGCGCAGATTGAGCGCGTCGCTGAGCGAGCGCTGCGCCTCTTCGGTCTCGGCACGCAGGGCCTGACGCTTCTGTAGGCCGAACGCCAAGGTCGGCTCATCGACATCCGCCAGACGCTCTCGAAAGAACGCCTCGTGCGCCGCCTGGCGAGCCGTTGAGCGGGACTGCGCGACCATGTTGCGATAAGGCACGGGCACAGGCAGTTGCGCCTGTTGACCCAGCAGATGGGCACGAATCTCGTCCACCAGCAGCGTGGTCGACGTGGCATCGTTGACCAGATGATGAAAGCGCAGCCTGGCGACCCAGCGCTGGTGCTGGGGCTCCTCGGCGTAATCCAGGGCCATCAGCGGCGCCTGGCGCAAGTCCAGGGGTTGCGCCGGTTCGCGCAGCACTTCAACCCGCAGCTGCGCCTGGCGCCACACCACCTGCATCGGTTGTTCCAGGGCATCCCACACCAGGCTGGTGCGCAAAATATCGTGGCGATCGATCACCTGTTGCAGGGCACTGGCGAAGGCATCCAACTGCTCGCGGCGCGCGAAGCTGAACAGCGCTTGTTGCTGGTACGGGTCGTGCGCATCGGTGAGGTGGTGGTAGAGCAACCCTTCCTGCAACGGCGCCAGCGGATAGATATCCTGCACGTTGGCGGCGCCGCCAGGGATGCCGGCGACGATGCGGTCAAGGCTGGTTTGGTCAAGTTCGGCAAGAACGAGCAAATCCTTGGTGATATGGGTGCAACCGGCCGGGATTCGATTGGCCGGCACCGCCTGTTCGTGACCGACACACGCCGCCGCCAGCGCCGCCAGGGTGGGCTGGCCGAACAGCACTTGCACATCGGCGCGCAGGCCGGCCTCGCGCATGCGCTGCACCAGTTGCACCGCCAACAGCGAATGCCCGCCCAGCTCGAAGAAATGGTCATGGCGGCCCACTGGCTGCACATTCAGCAACTCGGCCCAGATCTGCGCCAGTGTGGTCTCCACGCCCTCTTGTGGCGCTTCGAAGCGGCGGGTGATAAAGGCTTCCTGGGTCGGTGACGGCAAGGCTCGGCGGTCGAGCTTGCCGTTGGCGGTGAGGGGCAACGCGTCGAGGCACACGTAAGCCGCCGGCAGCATGTAGTCCGGCAGCGAGGCTTGCAGGTGAGTGCGCAGCACTTCGATTTCCACAGGCTGACGGGGCACGAACCACGCCCATAATTGCCCGTCGCGAAACTGCACCACCGCGTCCTGAAGCGCCGGATGGCTGGCCAGGGCCGACTCGATTTCCCCCAGCTCGATGCGCACGCCACGGATTTTTACCTGGTCGTCATTGCGCCCCAGGTAGTCGAGATTGCCGTCTGGCAGCCAGCGCGCCAGGTCGCCGGTGCGGTACATGCGAGCGCCGCTGAAAGGGTCGTCGATAAACCGTTCGGCACTCAACTCGGCACGGTTCAGGTACCCCCGCGCCACGCCCTTGCCGCCGACATACAACTCCCCCGCCACGCCAATCGGCACCGGGCGTTGCTGCGCGTCCAGCAGGTAGACGCGGGCATTGGCGACCGGCGCGCCGATATGCAACGGCTGGCCCACCTCAACGCGCCCCGAGGTCGTCACAACGGTGGCTTCGGTGGGGCCATAGTTGTTCACCACCGCGAACGTCTGTGCCTGGGGGAAGGTGCGCAGGCGGTCGCCGCCGATCAGCAAGGTGCGCAAGGTAGGATGCCCCAGCCCCTGGCTGAACGCATATTCGGCCACAGGCGTGGGCAGGAAACACACATCCAATGGTTGCGAGCGCCACCAGCCGAGCAACGCGTCGATATCTTCCGCGCCTTCATGGGCCGGTGGCAGGTGCAAGGTCGCCCCCACGCACAACGCCGGCCAGACTTCCCAGGCCATGGCATCAAAACCGAAGCCGGCGACGCTGGCAGTGTGGCTGCCCGCATGCAGGTCGAACGCTTGGCAATGCCAGTCCACCAGGTTCGACACGCTGTGATGTTCGACCATCACACCCTTGGGCAACCCGGTGGAACCCGAGGTGTAAATCACGTAAGCCAGGTTCGACGGCGTGACGGCAACCTGAGGGTTACTGTCGATGGATGCGCTACCAGGCTCCAGCGCGATCACCGGTACCGTCGAGACGGGCAGACGCTGGCGTAAATCGCGCTGAGTCAGGATGGCCGCGGGCGCGCTGTCGTGCAGCTGGTACTCCAGGCGTTCGCCGGGATGGGCCGGGTCAAGCGGCACGTAGCAGGCGCCGGCCTTGAGGATCGCCAACAGCCCCGCCAGGGTGTCAAGGCCACGCCGGGCCAGGATTGCGACACGGTCATCGGGCTGTACGCCGAGCGCCACTAGTTGATGGGCGAGTGCATTGGCCTGGCGGTTGAGTTGGGTGTAGCTCAGTGAACGGTCCTGAAACACCGCCGCAATCGCGTGGGGCGTGCGTGCGGCCTGGGCTTCAATGCGCTGGTGCAGGGTTTGCGGCGTAGCGTTGGGCTGCGCGGTGGCGTTCCAGTGCAGCAGTCGGGCCTGCTCCTCGGGCAGCAGCATGCAAAACTCGCCGATGGGCAGCGCAGTGTCCTCCAACCCCTGCTCCAGCAGCCCGATGAAACGCTGGGCCAACGCCTGCACATCGTGCGCCTGGAAATACGCCTCGTTGTAGACGCAATGCAGCCACGCATTGTCCTGGTAACGGTTGCTGCGCAAGTGAATGGCGAGCGGTAGCGCTTCATGGTGATTGGAGACTTTGATCGCGCGGGCCTGGACCTGACCGAAGCGCAGGTCGTGGTCGTCCTGCTCGAACGATACCGACACGTCGAAGAGTTGCCCGCGATCTGTTCGGCGCAAGCCCAGTTCGTGGTTCATCTCACTCAACGGGAAGCGCTGATGACGAAAATCCTGCTTGAGCTGATCACGGATGCCCCGTACCAGAGCACCGAAAGACACGCCCTCGTTGAACGCAAAACGTACCGCGCTGACCTGGGTGAAGAGGCCCACAGTGGCGCGAAAACGCGCGTTGGAGCGGTTGAGAATCGGCAGGCCCACTCCCCATTCCTGCCGTTGGCCGGTGCGGGTGAAATACACATACATCGCCGCCAGCAACACATGAAAGGCCGACGCCTGGTAGTGGTTGGCAACCTGCTCCATGCGGTTGAGCAACTGTACCGGAAAGCCTTGCACCCAGGTGTTGCTCGACGTTTTGGTGTTGTGCCTGGGGCTGAGCAGCGGCTCGGGCAGTATCTGGTATTTGCTCAGCCAATAGTCGCGGTCGCGGGCGTAGCGGGCCGATTGCAGGTAGCGTTGGTCGGTGTCGATAAAGTCGATGTAGGAAGGCGCCAGTGGCTCGGTGGCGCGCCCCTGCTCCAGGGCGCTGTAGAGCTGCGCGAGGGATTGCAGCATCTGGCCGAAGCCCCAGCCGTCGAGGATCAGGTGATGAGCCTGGGTACCGAGGCGGTAATGATCATCATCAAGTTTGACCAGGAAAAAACGGCACAGTGGCTCGCCGCTCAGGGCGTAGGGCCGAGCCATTTGCGCCTGCATGAAGGTTTGGCTTGCCGCGGATGGGTCGGGCAGCGCGGAGAAATCATGCAGCGCCATTTCCACCTTCAGCTCCGGGGCGAATGTTTGCCCAGGCAGGCCATTGGCGTCGGTGTGCAGTTGGGTGCGTAGTGCATCGTGACGGGCCACCAGCAGTGCGACAGCATGCTGCATGCGTTCGGGCTCGACGGTGCCGGCAAAATCCAGATAGCCGCCAATGTTGTACAGCGGCGAATCGCCCACGCGCAGTTGGTCGAGCCAAATGTCTTGTTGGGCGCCAGTGAGGGGGAAGCGGGCCGGCTGGCTGGAGGAATACTGCATAAGATCCTTCTCATGGGGGTCAGGCACTGGCCGCGCAGAGGTGGCCCATTACGCCGAAGTTGCCGGATTGGAGCATGGCCGCCGAGGGGTGTCTGACACCCGAAACCCGGACATTCAAATGGATGGATAGGCCTTGATCGAAGGTTCATGGCTGAAACGATTAAAGCGTTGTAGGAGATTGGCTACAGCTCATCCATGCCGAGCCTCTGGATAATCCGTTGATTTTAATAATTCATTATTTACATCAATAACTTAGCTAAAAATAAAAACAACTTACACCTGTACGTAGCCGGCTTAATTCACGAGAAACGTCGGATTAATGGCGCAGCTTTTATGGCAGCTTGTGTCCCTCGTTTCCGCTACATACGTAGGACAAATCCCTATGGCTAAATAAAATCTCGAACGCCGAGTTACGTTCAAGCAGTACGGAGTGCCCTGCACAGGCCCTGGGCAACCGTTGACGGTTTTCGACATCAAGGATGAGATGGCTATGAGTCTGACCCCAAGTATTGGCGACACCTGCGGCCCGCATTTTTATGCCGAAATGGGCGAGTTGATTTCAAACAGCGGCGACGAACATTTCGCCGCCACGATGTTGCAACTGGTGGGCAAGTGGGTACCGATTCACCTGGTAGACCTCAGCGAATGGGCCCTGGATGAACTGCGTGACCGCGTGCTGGACATCAAGTTATTGGGCAGCGCCGGGGTAAAAAAGGATTTGTCGGTGCCCCAGACCTTGCATGCGCTGAACGACCACCCGTTGCTGCGGCAGATGCTGCACATGCAAGACCCGCTGCTGATCCAGATGAACGCCAAGGCCAACAGCGCGCATCCGCGCGGTACTTCGCACCAGTGCAACCTGGTATCGCGCCAGGGCAATCGACGCTGTGTGATTTCGTTCTACCGCCCGCCGACGCAGCAGGGGTTCTCCCTGGCTGAGTTGTCGTTTCTCAAGTGCTTGTCGGACACGCTGTTGCCGTTGATGGAACGGCACGCCCAGAGCCTGCGCCAGGCGCCGCACGCCGAGACTGAGCCGGCCCATACCGTGTTGGAACAATCGCAGTTGCAGCGTGAGTTCTACAAACGCTTGTCTTTGAGCGACATCACCCTTTCGGCGCGGGAACAGGAGGTGTGCCTGGGCCTGCTGACCGGCGGTACCGTGCCGCAAATCGCGGAGAAACTCAGTGTCAAAAACAGCTCGATCGAGACCTACCTCAAGCGCGCCGCCGCCAAGCTGGGCGTGAGCGGCCGGCATGGCCTGGCCAAATGGATGGTGGGCGCCTGATGAACACACGAGCACTGTGCACCGTCGGCATGGCCTGGATGCTCGGCGGTTGCTCGCTGATTCCCGAGTACCAGCGACCAGCCGCGCCGACGCCTGCGCAGTACCCCCAAGGCGGCGTGTACCGCCTGGCACAGGCCGGCACCCAGGCGCAAAACTCGGACTGGCAGCAGCTGTTCCGCGACCCGGCGCTGCAACAGCTGATTAATGATGCGTTGGTCAACAACCGCGACCTGCGAGTGGCGGCCCTGAATGTGCAAGCGTTCCAGGCCCAGTACCGAATACAGCGCGCGGATCTGTTCCCGGCGATCTCTGCCACAGGCGCCGGCAAGCGCCAGAAGCTGCCGGGGAGCGTGACCGGCACCGGCAAGTCAGCGATAACCTCCAATTACTCCGCCACCTTGGGCCTGAGCGCTTACGAACTGGATCTGTTCGGCCGCGTGCGCAGCCTCAGCGAACAGGCGCTGCTCACTTACCTGGGCACCGAACAAGCGCGGCGCAGTACGCAATTGAGCCTGGTGGCCAACGTCGCCAATGCCTACCTGACCTGGCGCGCCGATCAGGAACTGCTGGCCCTGGCCGAGCAAACCCTGGTCGCCAACGACCACAGCTGGCAATTGACCAGCCGCAGTAAAAGCGCAGGCAAAGCCTCGGCGCTGGACGTAGTGCAAGCGCGCACAGCAGTGGAAAGTACCCGCGCCAGCGTAGCCCGCTATGAACGCCAGGTGGCCCAGGACCTCAACAACCTCACGCTGCTGGTGGGTGGCCCGGTGGATGAACACCTGCCTGCGCGCCCATTGGCCGACGATCTGGTCGCCCGCGTGCCCGCCGGCTTGCCCTCGGACCTGCTGCAACGCCGCCCGGATATCCTCCAGGCCGAATACCAGTTGCAGGCGGCCAACGCCAATATCGGTGCGGCCCGTGCTGCGTTCTTTCCTTCCGTGACCCTGACGGCAAACGCCGGCAGCACCAGCAAGGAGCTGTCGGGGCTGTTCAAGGGCGGCTCGGGTAGCTGGACCTTCCAGCCGCAGATCAACCTGCCGATCTTCAACGCCGGCAGCCTGCGCGCCAGCCTCGATTACGCCAGGCTGCAGAAGGACATCACGGTGGCCCAGTACGAAAAATCCATCCAGGGCGCCTTCCAGGAAGTTGCCGACGGCCTCGCCGCACGCCAGACCTTCAACGACCAACTGGCGGCGCAACGGGATTTCGTCGCCGCCAACCAGAACTACTATGACCTGGCCGAGCACCGTTACCGCAGCGGCGTGGACAGCAACCTGACGTTCCTCGATGCGCAGCGTTCGCTGTTCAGCGCGCAACAGGCGCTGATTGTGGACCGGCTGGCGCAGTTGGTCGCCGAGGTGAATTTGTATACCGCACTGGGTGGCGCCTGGGATATCAGCGCAACCCCGACTGCCGCAGCCGGTACTCCCCCGGTGTCATCTGTGCATAGCGCAAAAAAAACCGGCTGAAATACGCAGGGTCCTTGAACCCCAGCTGGTAGCAGATTTCATTCGCGGAACTGCCGGTAAACAACAGCAGGCGCTTGGCCTCTTGCATCAGCCGTTCAAGGATCAGGCGCTTGGACGGCAGGTCGGCAATGCGTCGGCACACTTCATTGAGCCGCGCCTGGGTCACGCCAATACTCTCGGCATAACGCGCCAACGGCCAATGTTCCAGGTAGTGGGCTTCGATCAGCTCGTTGAAACGATGGAAGATGCGCAGGTCTTCGTGGGCTGTCGGGCGTGCCGGCTGGGCGTGGGCGCACAGGCGCAGCAGGCGGATCATGATCAACCGCGTCAGGCTGTCGAGGGCGGCGGCGCGCCCTGCCCGTTCGGCGTTGATCTCACTGCACAGCGCCTCGAAGAGTTGTTCCAAGCCCTCAGCGTCGCCAGTCAAGGCCACACATGCGGCGCCGGAGGCGAGGCTGGGGTCGGCGTCGATCAATCCCCATACAAGCTGCTGGCGCACCGTCAACACATGCCCGTCGGCATCGGCTTCGGTGACAAAAGCATGGGCCACCGTGGGCGGCGTGAGAAAAAACATCGGTCCCGATTCAACGTACTGGCGGTCATCCAGATACACCCGCACTGCACCACTCTTGACGTAATGCACCTGGAAAAACCGGTCATGGCGATGCACCGCCATATTGCGCCCGAAAAACCCCGCCAGGTTGCCGAGCTTGTCGTAATGCACCTCGGCGTCGCTGTAGCGCTGGTCGTAGACCTGCCCGATGTTGATGTTGGGAATCGGCTTCACGGGGCTCTCTTCTTGTTGTTGTGAGGCCAGCGCAGTGTGCCACGCTTGACGGTAGTTAACATATTAATTATAACGTTAACAACTTAACGAACGGCCTGTGCAGCCGTCGTCACCGCCAGGAGAAACGCATGAGCCGAACCCTGCATGATGTTGCCAGCGGCACCCTGTTCGGCGTTGCGCTGAACTACCAGGGCCTGCTGGACCAGCATCTCGCCGCCTTCCAACAGCCGCCCTACCAGCAGCCGCCGACCAAGCCGGTGCTGTTTATCAAAACCCCCAACACCCGCAATGCCCATGGCGGCGTAGTGCTGCAGCCTGCGGGCGAGCGCCTGCAGCCGGGCCCGGCGCTGGGTGTGGTGATCGGCCAGCGCGCCAGCCGTGTCAGCCTGGAGAACGCCATGGCGCATGTGGCCGGGTATGTGGTGGTGAATGAATTCAGCCTGCCGGAAGACAGCTACTACCGCCCCGCCGTCAAAGCCAAATGCCGCGATGGGTTTTGCGCCCTGGGCCCGCAGTTGGTGGCGCGGGATCAAGTGGCCAACCCCAATCAATTGAGCCTCAAGCTGTTCGTCAATGGCGAGCTGCGCCAGGAAAGCTCTACCGCCGATTGGGTACGCGACATCCCGCAATTGATCGCCGAGATCAGCGAGTTCATGACCCTGTACCCCGGCGATGTGCTGATCACCGGCACCCCGCAAGGCCGCGTGGATGTGCAGCCAGGCGACCAGGTTGAGGTCGATATCACCGGCATTGGCCGCCTGAGCAACACCATTGCAACGGAGGCATCGGCATGAAACGCGCACGTATCCACTTTGAAGGTGCAACCCACAACGTATTGGTGCAAGCCGACTGCAGCGTGCGCCTGAAGGATGGGCGGTTGCTGGCCGAAGACCAGGTGCAATGGCTGCCACCCGCCACCGGCAACATGTTCGCCCTGGGTTTGAACTACGCCGACCACGCCGCCGAACTGGCCTTTACGCCGCCGACCGAACCGCTGGCATTCATCAAATCGGTGGGCACTTACACCGGTCACCGCCAAGTCAGTTGGCGCCCCGACAACGTCGCCTACATGCACTACGAGTGCGAGCTGGTGGCGGTGATCGGCAAGACCGCGCGCAACGTCAAGCGCGCCGACGCCCTGGACTACCTGGCCGGTTACACGGTGTGCAACGACTACGCGATCCGCGACTACCTGGAAAACTACTACCGCCCCAACCTGCGCGTGAAAAACCGCGACGCCACCACCCCGGTCGGCCCGTGGATTGTCGACGTGGCCGATGTGCCCGACCCAGGCAACCTGAAATTGCGTACCTGGATCAACGGCGAATTGCGCCAGGAAGGCAGCACGAAAGACATGATTTTCGATATCCCCTACCTCATCGAATACCTGTCCAGCTTCATGACCCTGCAACCGGGCGACATGATCGCCACCGGCACGCCCGAGGGCCTGGCCGATGTGGTGCCGGGGGATGAGGTCGTGGTGGAAGTCGAAGGCGTGGGCCGCCTGGTCAACCGTATTGTCAGTGAAACGGAGTTTTTCTCCGCGCGCAAAGAGGCTTGAGCACCATGATCAAACACTGGATCAACGGCCGTGAGGTCGAAAGCAAAGACACCTTTATCAACTACAACCCGGCCACCGGCGAGGCCATCGGCGAAGTCGCCAGCGGCGGCGCCGAAGAAGTCGCGCAAGCCGTAGCGGCGGCGAAGGCGGCGTTCCCCAAGTGGGCCAATACGCCGGCCAAGGAGCGCGCGCGCTTGATGCGCAAACTGGGTGAGTTGATCGAACAGAACGTGCCACACCTGGCCGAGCTGGAAACCCTGGACACCGGCCTGCCGATCCACCAGACCAAGAACGTGTTGATCCCGCGTGCCTCGCACAACTTCGATTTCTTCGCTGAAGTCTGCACCCGCATGGACGGCCACACCTACCCGGTGGATGACCAGATGCTCAACTACACCCTGTACCAGCCGGTGGGCGTGTGCGGGCTGGTATCGCCGTGGAACGTGCCGTTCATGACCGCCACCTGGAAGACCGCGCCGTGCCTGGCGCTGGGCAATACGGCGGTGTTGAAGATGTCGGAGCTGTCGCCGCTGACCGCCAATGAACTGGGGCGCCTGGCGGTGGAAGCCGGGATTCCCGACGGCGTGCTCAATGTGATCCAGGGCTACGGCGCCACCGCCGGTGATGCACTGGTGCGCCACCCGGATGTACGGGCGATTTCCTTTACCGGCGGCACCGCCACCGGTAAGAAAATCATGCAGAGCGCCGGCCTGAAAAAGTATTCCATGGAACTGGGCGGCAAGTCGCCGGTGCTGATTTTTGAAGACGCCGATCTGGAACGCGCCCTCGACGCCGCGTTGTTCACGATCTTTTCCCTCAACGGCGAGCGCTGCACCGCTGGCAGCCGGATCTTTATCCAGGAAAGCGTCTACCCGCAATTTGTCGCCGAGTTCGCGGCGCGAGCCAAGCGCTTGATCGTCGGCGACCCCCAGGACCCGAACACCCAGGTCGGCTCGATGATCACCCAGGCCCATTACGACAAGGTCACCGGCTACATCAAGATCGGCCTGGACGAGGGCGCCACGCTGCTGGCTGGCGGCCTGGAACGCCCGGCCAACCTGCCGGCGCACCTCAGCCGCGGCCAGTTTATCCAGCCGACGGTGTTTGCCGACGTGAACAACCGGATGCGCATCGCCCAGGAAGAAATCTTCGGCCCGGTGGTGTGCCTGATCCCGTTCAAAGACGAAGCTGAAGCGCTGCAATTGGCCAACGACACCGAATACGGGCTGGCCTCCTACATCTGGACCCAGGACATCGGCAAGGCCCACCGCCTGGCGCGCGGTATCGAAGCGGGCATGGTATTTATCAACAGCCAGAACGTACGGGATTTGCGCCAGCCGTTTGGCGGAGTCAAAGGCTCGGGCACCGGGCGTGAAGGCGGCCAGTACAGCTTCGAAGTGTTTGCCGAGATCAAGAACGTGTGTATTTCCATGGGCAGTCATCACATTCCGCGTTGGGGCGTGTAGCCCAGGCTCAAACAAGCCTCCTGTGGGAGCCGGGCTTGCCCGCGATGCAGACACCGCGGTCCTTCAGCCGCACCGAGTCGATGCCATCGCAGGCAAGCCAGCTCCCACAGGGACCTCACAGGCCATACAAGAATAATTATTCAGGAGAGTCATCATGGGCGAAGTGGTTCTGGCAGCGAAGATCTGCCACGTACCGTCGATGTACCTGTCGGAACTGCCCGGCAAACATCACGGCTGTCGCGAAGCGGCGATTGCCGGGCACAAGGAGATCGGCCGGCGTGCCCGCGAACTGGGGGCCGACACTGCGGTGGTGTTCGACGTGCACTGGCTGGTCAACAGCGGCTACCACGTCAATTGCGGCGAGCAGTTCCAGGGCACCTACACCAGCAACGAACTGCCGCACTTCATCAAGAACATGGACTACGCCTACCCCGGTTGCCCAGAGCTGGGTGAGCTGATCGCCGCCGAAGCCAACCTGGCCGGCGTGCGCAGCATGGCCCACAACATCCCGAGCCTGGAGCTGGAATACGGCACCCTGGTGCCCATGCGCTACATGCATATGGGCGTGCCCGACGCAGAGAAATTCAAGGTCATTTCCATCGCTGCCTGGTGCGCCTGGCATCGCCTGGAAGACAGCTTTGCCTTCGGCGCCGCCGTGCGCCGGGCGATCGAAAAGAGCGACCGCAAGGTGCTGGTGCTGGCGTCCGGCTCGCTGTCCCATCGGTTCTCTGACGACCGCCAGGCTGAGGCGAATATCCACAACTGGACCCGCGAATTCGACAAGCAGGTGGACCTGCATGTCGTGCAAATGTGGAAGCAAGGTCGCTTCAAGGAGTTCTGCGCCATGTTGCCCGACTACGCCGAACATTGTTTTGGCGAAGGCAAGATGCACGACACCGCCATGCTCCTGGGCCTGCTGGGTGGGCCGGACTATGCCAAGCCGACCGAGATCATCACGCCGCCGTTCGGCAGTTCGGGCACCGGCCAGATCAACGCGATTTTCCCGCTTTAACCCTGGGAGAACACCATGCCGCACTTTATCGCTGAGTACACCGACAACCTCGAACAGCAGGCCGATTTGCCCGGCCTGTTTGAAAAAGTCCACCGCGTGCTGGGTGACAGCGGTGTGTTTCCATTGGGCGGCATTCGCAGTCGCGGCGTGCGCCTGGACACCTGGCGCATGGCCGACGGCAAGCACGATTATGCCTTTGTACACATGACCCTCAAGGTCGGCCATGGCCGCGACCTGGCGACGCGCGAAGCAGTCGCCCAAGCGGTGTTCGCGGTGATCACCGCACACTTCGCCGAGCTGCAGGCGCAACGGTTGTTTGCGCTGTCGTTCGAGATGATCGAGCTGCACCCGCAGCTCAACTTCAAGCAGAACAATGTGCATGCGTTCCTGAACAACCCGGCGAACTGAAACGGCCCCGCCCTCCCTGTAGGAGCGAGCTCGCTCGCGAAAAACCCACAGGCCCCGCGGATCACCGGCAGCGCTGCGTTTTCGTTAACGTTTTTCGCGAGCAAGCTCGCTCCTACAACAAAAAGAACAACGCCATGAGCACAGCCCATTCCACTGCAAGCCTGCGGCTTGCCGAGCACGACCGTACCCATCGTTTGGTGACCTGGCGCCTGATGCCATTGTTGCTGGTGTGTTACCTGTTCGCCCATCTGGACCGTATCAACATCGGCTTTGCCAAGATGCAGATGAGCAGCGACCTGCACTTCAGCGACACCGTGTATGGCTTCGGCGCCGGCCTGTTCTTCATTGCCTACGCATTGTTCGGCGTGCCCAGCAACATTGCCCTGGACCGTGTCGGACCACGGCGCTGGATCGCCTGCCTGATGGTGGTGTGGGGCCTGCTCTCCACCGGCATGTTGTGGGTGGAGAGCGCGCGCGGGTTCTACGTGCTGCGCTTTCTGCTGGGTGTGGCCGAGGCCGGTTTTTTCCCGGGGATCCTGGTATTCCTCAACCGTTGGTACCCGGCACGCCGTCGCGCCCAGGTCACTGCCTTGTTTGCCATTGCAGTGCCTATGGCCGGGGTGCTGGGCGGGCCGATTTCCGGGGCGATCCTGGAGAACTTCCACGACGTCGGCAGCCTGCGCGGTTGGCAGTGGATGTTCCTGATCGAAGGCGCACCCGTGGTGCTGCTGGGGCTGGTGGTGCTCAAGTGGTTGCCGGACAGTTTCGAGTCGGTGCACTGGCTGAGCGCCGAGCAAAAACAGCAACTGCGCACCCAATTGAGCAACGAGGAACAGCGCAAGACCATCACCTCGTTCGGCGGCATCCTGCGTGACCCGCAGGTGTGGCTGCTGGTGGCCGTGTACTTTGCGGTGATGCTGGCGGTCAACACCCTGGCGTTCTGGATGCCCACCCTGATCCACGGCGCCGGCATCGGCCGTGACAGCCAGGTCGGCTTGCTCAGCGCCGTGCCGTACCTGGCCGGCTGCGTCTTCATGCTCGGCTGCGGGCGCTCGTCCGACCGCCACCGCGAACGCCGCTGGCACCTGTGCGTGCCGTTGCTGATGGCGGCACTCGGTATCGCCGTCGCGGGCCTGGCGCCCGGCAATGCGCTGCTGGTGATGGGCGGGCTGGTGGTCGCCGGCATGGGCGCCAGTGCCGCCCTGCCGATGTTCTGGCAACTGCCACCGGCGTTTCTCTCCCACACCACCCAGGCGGCGGGCATCGCCATGATCAGCTCGTTCGGCAGCATCGCGGCGTTCCTCGCGCCCTACCTGATCGGCTGGATGCGCGACGCCACCCAGAGCGCCAGCCTGGCCCTGTACGTACTCGCCCTGTTTATCGCCCTCGGTGGTTTGCTGGTGCTGCGCACCCAGGCCGCCATCGTCAACCCACACTAGAGACCGTTGCCATGCTCGACTCCCAGCAAATCCTCGCAGCCGCCGCCCACCTGGACCATGCCGAACGCAGCCGCGAACAGGTGCGCCAGTTTTCCCTCGACTACCCCGATATGACGATCGAGGACGCCTACGCCATCCAGCGTGAATGGGTCGCCCAGAAGATCAAGGACGGGCGCACGCTCAAGGGCCACAAGATCGGCCTGACGTCACGGGCCATGCAGGTGTCGTCGAATATCACCGAACCCGATTACGGCGCTCTGCTCGACGACATGTTTTTCGACGAAGGCAGCGACATTCCCTTCGAGCGTTTCATCGTGCCACGGGTGGAGGTGGAACTGGCTTTCATCCTCGGCAAGCCGCTCAAAGGGCCCAACTGCACGGTGTTCGATGTGCTCGACGCCACCGAGTGGGTGATCCCGGCGCTGGAAATCATCGACGCCCGCATCCAGCAGGTCGACCCGCATACCAACGCCACCCGCAAGGTGTTCGACACCATCTCCGACAACGCCGCCAACGCCGGTGTGGTCCTCGGCGGCCGCGCCGTGCGCCCCACCGAGATCGACCTGCGCAAGGTGCCGGCGGTGTTGTATCGCAATGGCGTGATCGAAGAGTCCGGGGTGTCGGCGGCGGTGCTCAACCACCCGGCCAAAGGCGTGGCGTGGCTGGCCAACAAGCTGGCGCCCTATGACGTCACCCTGCTGCCCGGCCAGGTGATTCTCGGCGGCTCGTTTACCCGCCCCGTGGCAGCCCGCCCTGGCGATACCTTCCACGTCGACTACGACCTGCTCGGCTCGATTGCCTGCCGCTTCGTCTGAACCCAGGAGTGCTTTCATGGACATGCCTGTCAACCGCTTCAAGCAACGCCTGCACAACCGCGAGGTACAGATCGGCCTGTGGCTCGGCCTTGCCAACGCCTACTGCGCGGAACTGGCCGCCAACGCCGGTTTCGACTGGCTGCTGATCGACGGCGAACATGCGCCCAACCAGCTGGGGGAGATGCTCGCGCAATTACAGGCCATCGCGCCCTACCCCAGCCAGGCGCTGATTCGCCCGGTGATCGGCGACACGGCGCTGATCAAACAACTGCTGGATATCGGCGCCCAGACGCTGCTGGTGCCCATGGTCGAAAACGCCGCCCAGGCCCGGGAACTGGTGCGCGCCCTGCGCTACCCGCCCCAGGGTATTCGCGGGGTCGGCAGCGCCCTGGCCCGCGCCTCGCGCTGGAACAGCATCGCCGATTACCTCGACCAGGCCGATGCGCAGATGTGCCTGCTGGTGCAGATTGAGAATGCCGAGGGCCTGGCCAATCTGGACGCCATCGCCGCCGTCGAAGGCGTGGACGGGGTGTTTATCGGCCCGGCAGATTTGAGCGCGTCCATGGGCCACCGGGGTAACCCGGGGCATCCGCAGGTACAGGCGGCGATTGAGGACGCCATCGTGCGTATCGTCAAGGCGGGTAAGGCGGCAGGGATTCTCAGTGCGGATGAAAATCTCGCCCGACGCTATATCGAGTTGGGGGCGACGTTCGTGGCGGTGGGGGTGGATACCACGGTGTTGATGCGGGGGCTGCAAAGCCTGGCCGGGAAGTTCAAAGACGTACCGGTGGCTGCCAATACCGGTGGTGTCTACTGAAATCCATGTGGGAGCTGGCTTGCCTGCGATGGCGGTGCATCAGCGACAGATAAGCCAGCTGACACGGCGCTATCGCAGGCAAGCCAGCTCCCACAGTTGACCGGTGGTGGTTCAGTCATTAGTTCAGCGCTTGATGTTCTTCAAGTCATCCAGCAACCCCAACAGCATCTGGAATTTCTCTTCGCCAAACTGATCCTGCAAACGCTGGTAGTTGGCCTCCATGCACTGGCTCATGGACTCGAAACTCGCCTTGCCCTTGTCCGCCAGGGTAATCAGCACCCGGCGCTGGTCCTGTTCGGCCTTGCGCCGGTGCACCATGCCGGCCGCTTCCATGCGCACCAGTACGCCGGTCATGCTCGGCTTGAGGATGCAGGCCAGTTCCGCCAGTTGGTAGATCTCCAACTCACCATGCTGTTCAAGGATGCGGATGATGCGCCATTGCTGTTCGGTCAGGCCGTGTTCATTCAGGGAAGGACGGAAAAAACTCATCGCGGCCTCGCGCGCTTGCAGCAAGGCCAGGGTCAGGGATTGTCGAGGTGTGGACATAGGGCTCAGGGTCACGAAGTATTTAGTTAATAGTTTAACGAAACTCTAACATTCCCGGCCGGCGACCGCGCTATAACTTGTAGGTGCCCTCGCCCGTGGCGCGCTGAATCAAAAACCCGGGCACGCAGGATCAAGACTTCCCGCCCGCCAGGGGCCCTAATGGAGGCATCCGCTTTAGCGCCTTCCTTCACTTTTTCAGGCTGCGCCATGATCAACATCGAAACCCCCACGTACTACACCGCCACCAAGAAATACAACCTCAGCTTCCCCACCCTGGAACAGGATATCGACGCAGACGTCGTGGTCATCGGCGGCGGCTTTTCCGGGATCAACACGGCCCTTGAGCTGGCGGAAAAAGGCATCACCAACATTGTGGTGCTTGAAGCGCGCTACCTGGGCTTTGGCGGCACGGGCCGCAACGGTGGGCAAATCATGGCAGGCATCGGCCATGACCTGGAGAAGATCAAGAAGGACGTGGGCGAAGACGGCCTGCGCCAAGTGTTCGAGATCAGCGACCTGGGCGCCGACATCATCAAGAACCGCATCGCCAAGTACAACATCGACGCGGACTTTTGCCACGGCTACGGCTACATGGGCTTCAACGCCCGCCAGGAAAAAACCCTGCGCGCCTGGGAGAAGGACTTCAAGTCGATCAACAGCCAGCACGAAATCCGCTTTCTCGGCGGCTCCGACGTGCAGCAGATCATCGGCTCCACCGCCTACACCAGCGCCCTGTTGCACATGGGTGGCGGGCATGTGCATTCGCTGAACCTGCTGCTGGGCGAAGCCACCGCACTGGCCAGCCATGGCGTGAAGATCTTCGAGAACAGCCCGGCCCTGGACGTCAGCTACGGCGAGCGCATCACCGTGCGCACCGGGCGCGGTTCGGTACGCGCCAGCAAGTTGCTGTGGGCCTGTGACAGCTTTCTCAACAAGCTGGAGCCAGAACTGCACCGCTCGACCATCAACACCTACGCGTTCCAGATGATGACCGAGCCGTTGTCCGAGGAGTTGATCCAGCGCATCAGCCCGATCCGTGGGGCCTACAGCGATATCCGCCCGGTGATCGACTACTACCGCGTGACTAACGAAAACCGCCTGCTGTTCGGCGCCGCGACGCCCCTGGTGGAGCACATTCCCGGTGACCTGAAAGCCTGGAACCGTCACCTGATGCTGAAGATTTTCCCCTACCTCAAGGACGTGAAAATCGACCTGGCCTGGGGCGGCCCGATGGCGTGCAGCCCGAACCTGTTCCCGCAGGTGGGCACCTTGCCGGGGCGCAGCAACGCGTTTTTCGTGCAGGGCTATTCCGGCTTCGGCGTCACCCCCAGCCACATCATCTGCAAGGTGCTGGCCGAAGGCATGAGCGAAGGCTCGGCGCGCTATGACCTGGTCAGCTCGATTCACCGCCCCACCATCATCGGCAAGGACGCGATTCGCCCGCTGCTGCTGACGGCGGGCAAATCCTGGCACCAACTTTCCGGCTACTGGAACGGTCGCCGCTAACCCCCTGTAGGAGCGGGCTTGCGCGCGAAAAACTTCAACGATAACGCGTGTTTCCTGAATGAACGCGGCGCCTGTGAGTTTTTCGCGAGCAAGCTCGCTCCTACAAAAATCTCGTACTTATCGGAGCATCTGCCATGACACTTACCACCCTCAAACACAACGTCCAGCTGTCGGAACTCGACGCCTGGGGCACCGTGGCCGACCTCGGCTCGCAAATCCTCGAAGGCGAAGTACGCGCCTTCGGCAAGATGACCTTTGGCGCGCCCACCGATGCGGTCAGCAGTGCTTACTTCGGCACGACCCAGGGCAAGTTCCGCATGGTCTACCCTTTCGCCGAGCAAGCCACGGTGGTCACCGGCGAAGTGGTTCTGACCGACGAGTCCACCGGCCAAACCACCCGCTACAAGGCCGGTGACAGCTGGTTCGTGACCAAGGGCACGCCGGTGCTGTGGGAAGTGGTCAGCGAGAGTTTCGTCAAACACTACTTCGCCGTCGTGTAAGGGAGGCGTTGCCATGTCGAATTCATCTGACTGGATCACCGTGGGCGCCCTGGCCGACGGTTTTGCACCCGAGGCGTTCATCCTGCCGACCCTGGCCGACCTGGCCGGCCAGACCTTCACCCTGCACTTTGCCAATGGCTGGCAGATCGAACACCGCTTCGAACAGGAGCGCTTGGCCTGGCACGCCGCCGATGGCCACTCCAGCGGCAGCGCCGTCTACCGCGCCAGCTCCATTCGCCCGGGCCTGTACCTGGTGGACTTTATCAAGCACGAGGCGGGGCAAAGCTGGTCGATCAGCCTGGTGCTGGACACGCCAACTGCGTCCTTTACCGCGGTGATTGGCCGTATGCCGGAACCGGCAGAGACCCACGAAGGCCTTTACCACCGCGCCCTGGCTGGCAAACCTCTGACCTCGGTACAGGTTGACTTCCTCCACGGCAGCCTCGACCGGCCGTGGCAGGAGGGCCACTGCCTGCACGCCCCCACCGACGAGTTGGTCGGCCTGCGCAACCACTACCGCTACAGCCCCAGCGAGGTCTACGAACACATCTACCTCAACCCGCGGTTCTACGCCTGGCAATGCCTTGAGGGCGTGGAGAAAGGCTTGTGCGACACCGACCGCTGCCATTACTACAAGATCGCCGAACAGCTATACCTGTTCGTCTGGCAGGAGAAGATCGTACCGACCCTCGGCCTGGTGCTGATCGACCTGCAACAGCACCGCAGCGACGGCAAGATCTTCGGCTATGCCGGGGCGTCCTTCGACGCGCTGTCGAACTTCCCGATCAGTTCCTATTGCCAGGTGCTCAACCGCACAGAGTACCCCCGTGACTGAGCCGCGCACGGTGGTGATCACCGGGGCCGGCACCGGCATCGGCGCTGCCTGCGCACGCTTGTACGCACAGGAAGGCGCGCATCTGGTGCTGATCGGTCGGCGTCGTGAGCCACTGGAACAGGTGGCGCTGGACACCGGCGGGCTGATCCTGGTGGGCGATGCCGCCTGCCCGGACACCTGGGACGGCTTCATCCAACAAATCCGCAGCCACTTCGGGCGCCTCGATGTGCTGCTGGCCTGTGCCGGTGGCCACGGGCTGGGCAGTGCGACCCAGACCAGTCAGGCCACCTGGGAAGGCGCGCTGCGCAGCAACCTCGACAGTGCGTTTTACAGCGCCCGCGCCTGCCTGCCGCTGTTGCAGGAAAGCGCCGGGAACATCGTGCTGATTGGCTCCATCGCCTCATTGGCGGCAGGCCCCGAGGTGTGTGGCTACACCACCGCCAAGCATGCGCTGCTCGGGCTCAACCGCTCGCTGGCCCGTGATTATGGGCCCCATGGCGTGCGGGTGAACGCGGTGTGCCCAGGCTGGGTGCACACGCCGATGGCCGACGCGGAGATGCAGCCGTTGATGGAGGCGTACGGCGAAACCTTGCAGCAGGCCTATGCGCGTGTGTGTGCCGATGTCCCGCTGCGGCGCGCCGCCCGTGCCGACGAGATCGCCAAGGTGTGCCGCTTCCTGGCCAGCGATGACGCCTCGATCATTACCGGCGCCACGTTGGTGGCGGACGGTGGCTCCAGCATCGTCGACGTGCCGACGCTGGCGTTTACGCACCTGGAGCCTGCCCATGACGAATGACCTGGATTTCAGCGGCCAGGTCGTGCTGGTCACCGGCGGCGCCCAGGGCATTGGCCTGGGCATCGTCCAAGCCTTTGCCCAACGCGGTGCGCGGGTGGTGATTGCCGACCGTAGGGTTGAACAGGCTGAAGCCCTGGCTGCCGGGTTATGCGCGCAGGGGTATCACGTTGACGCCGTTGGCGTTGACCTGGCGGATGCCGAAGCGGTGTTCGCCTGCGTCCAAGGCTTGGCGCAACTGGATGTGCTGGTGCACAACGCCGGGTATTTTCCGCTGACCGCCTTTGCCGACATTACCCCAACGATCCTGGAGCGCACCCTGGCGGTGAACCTGTCGGCGCTGTTCTGGCTGACCCAGGCGGCGTTGCCGATGTTTCGCGAACAAGGCCGGGGCTGCGTGCTGGTGACGTCTTCGGTCACCGGCAACCGGGTCGGTTATCCGGGGCTGAGCCACTATGCGGCGTCCAAAGCTGGGGTGAATGGGTTTATCCGCAATGCAGCGCTGGAGCTGGCGCCGTTGAATGTGCGGGTCAACGGCGTGGAGCCCGGCATGATCGCCACCCCGGCGATGGATAACCTGGGCGATGCGGCCGTGAATGACAGCATCGCCCGCCGTGTGCCGCTGGGGCGCCTGGGCGCGGCGGCGGATATTGCCGGGGCGATGGTGTTTCTGGCCTCTGACCTGGCGGGCTATATCACCGGGCAGACGCTGGTGGTGGATGGTGGCGCGACGCTGCCCGAAATATGAAACCCGATCGTTCCCACGCTCTGCGTGGGAATGCATCCTGTGACGCTCCGCGTCACGACTTCTGGCGCGGGACGCGGAGCGTCCGGGGCGGCGTTCCCACGCGGAGCGTAGGAACGATCAACAGCTGTCCTATCGGCAGACGGCGGCCTTGTTCGACATCCGTAAGTTCGACATCATCGGTCTCTGGGAACGCTGCTTTGATGAGGGCGGTTTGCCGATCGTTCCCACGCTCTGCGTGGGAATGCATCCTGTGACGCTCCGCGTCACGACTTCTGGAGCGGGACGCGGAGCGTCCGGGGCGGCGTTCCCACGCGGAGCGTGGGAACGATCACGCTTGCACCGCCTGCAACCGGCTGGAACGAAAATCCTTGGGCGATACTTCGAACTGCTTCTTGAACGAGCGGCTGAAGTGCGCCGAGTCGGTAAAACCCCACTTGTAGGCAATCGAGGTGATCGACTCACTGCGCAGGAACGGGTTGGTCAAGTCATCTGCACTGCGCTTGAGCCGTGCGCGCTGGATATAGCGGCAGACGCTGTCATCCTGTTCTTCAAACAGACGGTACAGGTGCCGCACCGAGATATTCAGGCGGTTGGCCAGGCCGATCGGGCTCAGGCCTGGCTGGCTCAGCGACTCATCGATGACTTTTTGTACATAGCTGCGCAGGTTATTGCCGTGCAACGCAGCAACGCCCTCGCGGCACTCGTCGCCCTGCTCCAACGCCGACCCCAACAGCGAGACGAAGGCCGCTTGCAGCGCTTCCACTTGCGTGGCGTCTTCGTCGGTATCGTCCTTGCACAGTTGGTCCATCAGCACATGCAGCATGCGCCCGCAGGCTTTGGTCGAGGAGATCTTGCCGAAGGCCCGTGCCTGGCCACCCAGGTGCTTGCACACCGCACTGCGCGACAGGGACAACGAGGCGTGTTCGATCAGGCCGAAAGGGGTAATTTCAATGGAGCCTACCGAGTCCATCAACAGCATTTCGCCGGGGGCCAGTTGTACGGTCTGGTCGTTCTGAGTGATTTGCGAATAGCCGCTGCGCTGGCTGACCAGAAAACATTCCTGGTCGTTGTCATGGTCGGCGTGGTGCGTCGGGCGCTTGATCAGCCCGGCATTGGTGCGCAGGATGGCCAGGCCACGCGGCAGGTTATGGATCTCGCCGATAAACAGCGAACGGTTGAAAGCCAGTTCGGTATCGAAGTGGCCGCACGCGTCGCGCAGTTCGCGGTTCCAGCTGTCGAGCCCGTCGGGTGCATGCTGTGGGATGCTCATGGGGTGTCTCCGCAGTGGCGTTATTCTTGTTGTTCTGGTGCATTAGTTAACATGTTATCTATATGCACGCAACAACAACCTGTTTGCCCTTTGCAGAAGCACTAATGGTGCCAATCAGAGGTCCGACAATACCCGCCGCAATCCGGCCAGTACGACCAAGAGATACCCGCGTTGCTCGGTGCTCAACGCAATGTAGCGCCGGAACGCCGGCACGCGGTTGACCACCTCGCTGCCGCCCATATGCTCCAGGCGCACGCACCATTGCTGGTCTTGCAGCTCGATGCGCAGGCGCTTGAAATCCAGCGGCATCAACGCTTGGAACAACACGCTGTCAGCCTGCAAACGCGCCTGCAACTCACGGCCCAGTGCCTGGTTGCCAGCGCGGCGCCGCACATGAATACCGCTGCGCCGGATCGCGCCGCCATGGTGCACCTCGAAGCTGCCAGCGCCACCCGCTGCCGCAGGAACGCGCAGGACACATTCGGTCAGCACCAGGTGCATCAACAACTGCGACTCGGTGCGCTCGACAATCTCGAAGGCCACACCGCCCACTTCAAGGCTTGCCAGGCCCAGGTCACGCCGCAGGTGGGCCAGGGTCACCCCCGGCCGATACCCGCTGGGTGCGCGGTCAGCACGAAACAGCTCAAACAGTTTTTGCCGCAAGGTCGCTATAACCCTCATGGGTGTGCCCCGGTTCGTGATTGAATTCCTTGGCCAACACCTCTTCCACGCAGGCGGGCTTGAAGGGATTGACCTTCTGCACCACCAGGGTCCAGAACAGCGCATAGGTGGCCGTCACGCCGAGCATCACGCCAAACGGCACGTAGATGTCAGCAGGGTTCATGCCTGGCGGAGTGATAAACCACATGCCCAGCAGGATGCCGATGCTGGAGACGATCTGCGGCAGCGGGAACCACGGCGAGCGATAGGCCCGAGGCAAGTCCGGACGCCGAATGCGCAGGATCACCACCGACAGCGTCACCAACAGGTAAGCGAAACTCCACGCGCACACCGCCGCCAGCACCAGGTGCATGATGTTGTCAGTGTTGCCGCCCAGGTACAGCGCATGCAGGCACGGAATCAACATGGCCACCAGGATGCACAACAGCGGCGTCTTGAAACGCGGGTGCAGATAGGTGAACACCTTGGGCAAGGCGCCATCCACCGCCATGCCGTAGAGGATGCGCGGCACCCCGGCCATCAGGGTATTGATGGTCGCAGCGCCAGCGAACAGAAAGCCGATACCCAGCCACAACGGGCCGATCTGCCCCATTACCTGTTCGGCAAATCGGGGGATGGCCATGGGCGTGTCCAGCAGGTGCACGCCGGACGCGGCGTCGAGCACGACGTTTTCCACCTGGCGCTTCATCGCCGCGCCATAGATGAACATGCACGTCGCCACGCCCATCAGCCCGAGCATCATCGCCCGTGGCATCACCTTGGCCGATTGGCGCAGGTCCGGCGCCAGCGGGGTGACGAACTCGCAACCCACGAACATGAACATCGCCATGCCCACCAGCGACAGCACGGTGACCAGGTCGGTGCCCACCAGCGACTCACCGAACCAGCCCTCCAATTGCACCGCCGGCGCGGCGATCAGGCCCAGTACGCCGAACACCATCAGGGTGGTCCACATGCCGAAGGTCAGGATGATCTCGGCGCGGCCAAATGCGCTGACGCCAAAGGCGTTCAGCACGCCGAACACCAGTACGAAACCGACGCCCAGCAACCACGAGCCGCCGGCCGACTCTGCCAGGGTGTTGAGGTGTTCGAAGTTCACCAGGGCCATGACGCCGGCGAGGATGGTTTCGGCGGTGCCGGCGAACACATGCACGATCAGGTAGGCCGACAAGGTCCCGGTGATCGCAAAGAACCGGCCCATGCCGCAGTTGATGTAGTCGTACACCGAGCCGGTGGTGGGCAGCATCGAGGCGGCCTCGGCGAAAGTCGTCGCCTGGGCCAGCATCATCACCACGGCGATCAGCATCGCCAGGGCAAACGCGCTGCCACCGATGCCAAAGCCCATGGTGGCGGTGAGAATCACCGGGCTGGCCATGATCAGGCCGATGGTGCTGGCCAACGCAGTGGGAAAACCTACCGTACCCCGGTTGAGGTGTGCGGTGAGTCGGTCGTTGATCGACATGGAGGGGTCCTCGAAGCGGTTTTTTTTAATGTGTCGGCACTCTGCGCCCCACTCCCGTTGATCGTCTTGCCCCTGTCTGCCGCCGGTTTTGTTGCTGCCTGCCAAGGCCTGCTGCCTGGCGGCCAGAGTCAATTGCCTGGCACGCAGGGAAAAGACTTGGCCTCACACCGCTCGCCCTAATGCGCTCTCACTCTTAACCAAGATGGGGGCAATAACAATGGAGCACACACTGAAAAACCGCTGCCTGCGCCAGACGGTCGGCCTGGGCGTGGCACTGCTGGTGGGCCAGGCGCAGGCCATCGAGTTGTATGCAGACGCCGACACCCAGGTCACCGGCAACTTCCTCGCCGTGTACGGTATGTTCAACAGCCCGAAGAACTACGATGGGCGCAGCGGCGGCTCCACTTGGCGTGAGGCGTTCATCAAGTACGGCCTGAGCGTCGAACAGCGCCTGGGCAACCTGGGCGGTGTGTATGGCACGGCCAACCTGGTGAGTTCCGGTACCTGGGGCGACGGCGATGCGGCCGGGTTGACCAACGGCACCGAGCGCACCACCAAGTTTGACGAAGCCTTCGCCGGCTGGCGGTCTGGCGAGTTGTTACCGGCGCTGGGCAAGGACGGCCTGGACCTGTCGTTCGGTCGCCAGATCATCATGCTCGGCGACGGTTTTATCCTTAACGACGACGGCCCCAACCTGGGCAATGGCGTCGGCGACGGCGAGTTCAATCGCGGCGGCGCCTACTACATCGCCGCACGCCATGCCTTCGATAAGACGGCGGTGATTCGCCTGGGCGGCAAGGACGGTGTGCACGGCAGCCTGATGTGGATCAAGTCCGACAACCGCGCCCAGGCCCTCACCGAAATGGCCGCCGGCACCCTGGAATACAGTGCCGCGCCGGGCACCCTGGGGCTGACCTATATTCACGGCATCAATGTGGATGAGCGCTTCGCCACCGACCTGCAGCGCCAGCGCAAAGGCATGAACCTCTACAGCCTGCGCGGCACCGGCAATGCCGGTATCGACCACGCGCACTTCGCCTTCGAACTGGCGCGCCAAAGCCGTCGCGATGGCCAGGAAAATGCCGGTTACGCCGAAGCCGGCTACACCTTCGCCAACCTGCCGTGGTCACCGGACCTGACCTACCGCTACGCCCGTTATTCGAAGAACTGGGACGGCATGTTTTCAGGCTTCAACCGTGGCTACGGCACCTGGGTGCAGGGCGAAGTGGCGGGCAACTATTCCGGCCCCTTCAACAGTAATACCGCCGTGCAGCACGTGGCGCTCAAGGTCAAACCACTGGAGAACGTCACCCTGGGGGCGCTGTTCTTCGACTACAACACCGTCAGTACCCGCGGCCAATTGAACCTGGATGGCCGCGAACTGGACCTGTATGCCGAATGGGCCGTCAACGAGCACCTGATCATCACGCCGCTGCTGGGCCTGTACAAACCCGATAAATCAGCCGATACCGGTGGCAATCAGGTCGGCGGCAACGGCACCAATGTCTACAGCCAACTGGTGGTCGCCGTGCCGTTCTAAACTGCTTCGGGCGCGCAGGGAGGCAGCGCCCGGACCTCGGCATAGGCGCCCTGATGATAGAGCAGCGGCGCACGGCCAAAATCATCGAAGGCCACCACCTTGCCGATCATGATCCAATGGTCGCCGCCGTCCACCTGCTGGTATTTCTCGCAGTGAAAACGCGCCGAGCAATCGGCGAATACCGGCGAGCCCCCCTCCCCCGGCTCGTACTCGATCAGGGCGAAGCGGTCTTCACGGGGGCGGGCAAAATTGTTCGACAGGTGCACCTGGTCCGCCGCCAAGACATTTACGGCAAAGTGGCTGGCCTCCTCGAACACGGCATGGCTGTTGGAGCGCTTGTCAATGCTCCACAGCACCAGCGGCGGGTCGAGGGATACCGAGTTGAAACTGTTGGCCGTCACGCCCACCTTGCGCCCGGAGGCGGTGGCGGCGGTGACCACGGTCACGCCAGTGGCAAAATTGCCCAAGGCGCGACGAAAGGCTCGTGGGTCGAATACGTCGGACATGCAAGACTCCCGGGTGGCCTCTTTGGGCCGCCCTGATTGTTGTAGGGAAAACGCAGCTACACCATGCTCGGGTCGGGTTCCAGGCCCATCAGCTCACGGCCAAGGATCTGCGCGCACACGTCATAGTCGGTGTAGGCATGCGCGCCGGTCATGTGGGCATCGCGGAACAGGCGCTGCATTTCGTTGTGTTCGAACCAGGCATTGCCACCGGCGGCGGCGAACAGCCGGTCTACCGCTTCGATGCACATCTTGGTGGCGTAGGCCTGGTTGGTGCGCCAGAACGCCAGGGTTTCTCGCGCTGGGTAGCGGTGGGCGGCGCTGTGTTCGGCGTGGTCTTGCCAGGTCTTCTCCAAAAACGCCCGAGCAGCGGCCACCTGGTGGGTGGACTCGGCCAGGCGCATCAGCGCCGGGGTCGCTGCGCCGACGGCGGCACCGGTATAGGCGCGCACACGGTTTTTGGTTTTTTCGCGGAACACCTCCAGCATGCGCTCGGCCACGCCGAGGCTGACGGTGGAAAAACCACTGGCGAAATACGGCCGGTACGGCGCGTAGAAAATCTGGCTGTCTGGGTAGAGACCAAAGCCTGCGGACTTGCCTTCCATCATGTCCTTGGCCTTCTGGATCCGGTGCTCAGGCACCCAGGCGTTGTCGATGATCAGGGTCTTGGTGCCGCTGCCTTTCATGCCGGCCGCGAACCAGTCATCGCGGATCTGATAGTCACTGCGCGGCAGCACGGCAAAGCAGTAATCCTGGGTCCCTTCGGTATTCTGGCGACGGCAGCCGACAATCGCCCACTCGCCATGGTCACAGCCGCTGCTCCAGCCCATCTCGCCACTGAAGTACACGCCGCCCTCGCCCTCGGTCACCCGACCGAACGGCGCAATACTGCTGCTGGCCGTGGCATCCGGGTTGGCGCCCCAGATCTCCTCCTGCAACTGCGCCGAGAACAGCGCCAGTTGATGGCTATGGGTACACAACAAACTCATGGCCCAGGCGGTGCTGGCGCAACTGCCGGCGAGCAAGGCGATGCAGTCGGCGAATTCGGGCAGCGACAGTTCCAGGCCACCGAATGCCTTGGGCTGGAAGGCGCGGTGCAGGCCGATGCTTTTGAGCAGCGCGATATTCTCATCCGGCACTTGGCGCAGCTGTTCGGCACGGCTGGCGTTCGCGGCAATGGCAGGCAGAAGAGGCTTGAGGTCTTCGAGGAGCGGGTTTGGCTTTTTCATGGACGGCCCTGCTTATTATTGGAAGTCCGGCAGGCGCTCCGAATCGTGGAACGGCGCGGGATGCAGGGCCAGTATCAAACGGGTCGTGCAGGCGGGAAAATGCACGTTCGGCAGGCAAGCTTGTACTTTTCACAAGCACGGCAGGCACAGACATAAAAGCTGGCAGGCACAGTCAAGCCGCTTATCAGTGCGTTGGTTAACCTCGGGGTTTCTTTGTGAACTGCCAGGAACCTGCCATGAGCGATATCCCGTTGCTGCCTCAAGTGGAAGCCTTTTTGCGTCGCCGCCATGGGCTGTTTATCGACGGCGCCAGTGTGCACAGCCACACCGACGCACGCCTGAGCGTGACCAACCCCGCCACCGGCCAGGTGATCGCCGACGTGGCCGATGCTGACCTGGCGGATATCGACGCTGCGGTCGCTTCTGCCAACCGTGGTTTTCAGCTGTGGTCCCAGGCTGCGCCCGCCATCCGTGGCAACGTGCTGCTGAAACTGGCCGACCTGCTGGAACAGCACCGCGAAGAACTCGCGCAGATCGAAACCTGCCAGTCAGGCAAGATCATCCAGATTTCCCGCGCCTTTGAGGTCGACCAGGCCGCGCACTTCCTGCGCTACTACGCAGGCTGGGCCACCAAGCTCAGCGGCCAGACCCTCACGCCCTCCCTGCCTTCGTTCAATGGCGAGCGTTACACCGCCTTCACTTTGCGCGAACCGGTGGGCGTGGTGGTAGGCATTGTGCCGTGGAATTTCTCGACCATGATCGCCATCTGGAAGCTGGCCTCGGCGCTGGTGACCGGCTGCAGCATCATCATCAAGCCCAGCGAATTCACGCCGCTGACCCTGTTGCGCATCGCCGAACTGGCCATCGACGCCGGCTTGCCGGCGGGGGTGCTCAACGTGCTGACCGGCGGCGGCCATGTCGGCAAGGGGCTGGTGGAACACCCCGGCACGCACAAGGTGTCCTTCACCGGCTCAGTACCCACCGGTATTGCAGTAGGCCGCAGTGCCATGGGCGCCGGGCTGACCCGCGCGACCCTGGAACTGGGTGGCAAGAACGCCGCCGGCTTCCTGCGCGACATGGATGTAGACAAAGCGGTGGATGGCATTATCGAAGCGGGTTTCCTGCACTCGGGGCAAATCTGCGCAGCGGCCGAACGTTTCTTCGTGCACCGCTCGCAAATCGACGCCGTGCTGGAAAAACTCAAGGCGCGTCTCAGCCGCCTGACCATCGGCTCGCCCCTGGATGAACACACCGAATTCGGCCCGGTGACCCACCAGCAACACCAACAAAAACTGCTCGGCTACTTCAACCAGGCCCGCACCGAAAACAACACGATCATCCACGGCGGCCACCTCATCGACCGTCCCGGCTGCTACGTCGAACCCACCGTGATCCTGGCCAACCACCTGCACGACACCCTGCTCAACGAAGAAACCTTCGGCCCCATCGCCACCTTCCTGCCCTACGACGACGAAGACGAACTGCTGGCGCTGATGAACCACGGGCCCTACGGGTTGAGTGCCAGCCTGTGGACCAACGACCTGGGCAAGGCCCTGCGCATGATCCCGGCGATCAAGGCAGGCACCTTGTGGGTGAACATGCACACCCTGCTCGACCCGGCGGTGCCGTTTGGCGGCAGCCGGTCTTCGGGGTTAGGCCGGGAGTTTGGTGGTGCGTTTATTGAGGATTACACCGAGCTTAAGTCGGTGATGATTCGGTATTGAATGGCTGTAGGAGCGAGCCTGCTCGCGAAAAACGTCAACGATAACGCGTGCATCCTGAATAAGTGCGGCGGCTATGGTTTTTTCGCAAGCTCGCTCCTGCAAAAGCCCTAACTGAATGGAACCACCGCCTCCGCCTCAACCTCGATCAACCACTCAGGCAACGACAACCCACTGACGATAATCCACGAAGACGGCGGCGGGTTGTGCGCGAAGCGCTGGCGCAGCGCCTCGACAATCGGCTCCTGCTGATCCCGGGCAGATTCGACGATATACAGCCGCAGCATGATCACATGAGACAGGTCGCCCCCCACCTCGGTCAGCACCTTTTCGACATTGTCCAACGCCGTGGCCGTCTGCTCGGCAATACCTGGGCCCACCGTACGCTCTTGAGCATCAACCCCCACCTGCCCGGACAGCATGATCCGCCGACCCTCTGGCACTTCCATGGCCTGGCTGAAACCGTATTGCAGGGAGTTGAATACCGTCGTGGGATTAATGACCTTTCGTTGCATGACCAATCCTTGTTTGTCAGTAGGAAGACAAAGCTAACCTAGAGACTCTGCCCACGCTGACGGTTCAACATCCAGCAACATTTCATGGGGGAAGCGCTGAACCGGGAATGCCCGGGGGCCTGATGAAAACGCGCAAACCCAGCGGACAATGACATTCCCCTGTGGGAGCCGTCGAGCTTTAGCGAGGCCGCGATAGCGGTGGGTCAGGCAATGAATATGTTGACCGTGCCGCCGCCATCGCAGCCTCGCTGGGGCTCGACAGCTCCCACACTGGATAGGCTGCGCCTGGGAGAGTGCGCCAGGCTACCAAGTACCCATCGCCAGGCTGTGCGGCGAAAACTCCGCGAATTGCCACCGCAACGCCAATGCTGCCGGGCGGCGGACCACATGTTCCACCGTTACCGTCCACAGGCGCTGCGCGCCTTCGAACTCAGCCACTTGCGGCCCGCTCAGGATCAACGAAGTACGCCCGGCCACTTGCAGCACGTCACCGGTCTCAAAATCAACAAACAACAACCCCGCCACCGGGTTGGCGTGCAGGTTGCCGAGGGTGTTGAAGAACAGGTTGCCGGCAAAATCCGGGATGGTCAGTACGTTGCCTTCCACCCGCACAAACCCCGTGTTGCCGCCGCGATGGGAAACGTCCACCGAGCGTTCGCCGTGCTGGTCGACGTAGCTGGCGACGAAGAAGGTGTCGGCTTGGCGGATCAGCGCTTGAGCCGCATCGTCCAGGCGGCGGCTGCGCTCGGCCAGGTTGCCGGGTTTGCGTGCAATGCCAGCGACGGGCCGCAGTTGGATGTATTTGGGGCAATTGCCGAAGGTGTGCACTACGTCCACCGCAAAGCCCTCATCCTCAAGCGATCCGATCCGGCCATTCATGCGATTGCGGCGGCGGGTGTTGAGGTCGATGCCCAGCAGGCCGATCGCCGCGCCATCCGCTATCCCAGCCCAGGCGGGATCGCTTTTGGCGGGCAGGCTGTCGATCTGCAGCGTGTGTGGGTCCGGTGAATGCGCAAACCCTGGAGCGCCTTCCAGCATCGTTGCCCAGGGGATGCCTTGTTCGTCCACCACACCCGCGATCAAGTACGGCAGCAGCGGATAAAAATCGCGGTGCTGCTCAGGCAAATGATCACGAATGACCTTGGGCCCGATCATGGCCATGCGTTCAGAAACGCCGGCACTTTCCTGCATGTGTCGTTCGCCGACATGCCAAGGGGTTGCTTCAATCGAGTGCATGGCGCTCACCTCCGGTTAGATACGAGCATGCTGCGCCCAGGCCTTGATAGAGAGAATGCCCACCCAGGGCAATCCACTATTACGCCAACTGAAACGCCGGATGCTCGCGCAACGCGGTGACGCAGTAGTCGACAAAGCTGCGCACGCGCATCGATGCATGACGGCCTTCGCGGTAGACCACATGCACCGGCTGCGGCGGCAACTCGAAGGTAGGCAACAGGCGCTGCAACTGGCCGCTCGCCAGGTGTTCGTGCAGTGGATAACTCAAGGCTCGAATCACGCCCGCCCCCTGCACCGCTGCATTGATCGCGCCTTGGACAGTGGCGCAACGCAGCCGGGCGCGAGCCTTGAGGGTGTAATGCGGGAAATCCCAGTGCACCGGGTCGGCGCTGGCAATCAGATGCTGCTGCTTGAGTTCAGCCGGATGCCGGGGTTCGCCCCGGGTCGCCAAGTAAGCGGGGCTGGCACATACAACAGTGCGCACCTGCCCGACTTGCCGCGCAATGAGTGACGAGTTGGGCAATTCGCCGACCAGCACCGCCACATCCAGCCCTTCTACGTGCAGGTTAGGGAAATAGTCGTGGTAGTGCGCGATAACACGCACCGCCGGGTAGCGATCCGCATAACCGGCCAACAGCGGCGCCATGACATAGCGGCTGAACAGCAACGGCAGGAATATCCGCAGGTCGCCCTGGGCCTGCACATGCAAACCGTTGGCCGAGGCCTCGGCCGCGTCCACCGCTGCCAGCAGGCGCACGCAGTCGGCAAGGTAAGCCTGGCCTGCGTCGCTCAGGCTGACCCCACGGGTGCTGCGATGCAGCAACACCACGCGCAGGCGTGCCTCCAGGCGCGCAACTGCACGTACCAGCGTCGGCCCGGAAACCTGCGCATGACGTGCCGCCGACGCCAGGCTGGGTTGCCCGGCCAGCGCGGCAAACAGCTGCATATCGCGATAACGCTCCATCAGGCACGCTGCTTGGTCGCGGCGTTCAGGGCCGGGTCCTGCCCGAGGCGATGGCTGAGGAAATCCACAAACGTATTGACCTTGGCCGGTACTCGGCCGTTTTGCTGGAACACCACGTGGATCGGCAGCGGCGCCGGTTCGAAATCCTCCAGTACCAGTTCCAGTTCCCCCGCCGCCACCGCTGCCGCGACTTGATAAGACAGCACCCGCGTCATGCCCCACCCCAGGCGGGCCAGGTTGATCGCGGCATTGTTGGCGGTGACAACCAGGCGTGGCTCGATGGGTACCTTCAGCGGCTGGCCGGCGTCAACGAATGTCCACTCACTGACCAGTTGGCTGGACGATGAGGTGACGAGCTTGGCCTCACGCAACTGCTCGGGGCGCTGGGGGCGCCCGTGTTGGTCAAGATAAGCCGGCGATGCGCACACCACCCGGCGTACTTCGCCGACCTTGATCGCTTGCTGCCCGGATTGCTGCAGGTGGCCGATACGCACCGCCACGTCCACACCTTCGTCGGTCATATTGACCACCCTATCGACCAGCAAGGCGTTGATACTCACCAACGGAAAACGGTCCAGATAATCCCCCAGTACCGGCGCCACATACAGCTCGCCAAACAGTACCGGTGCGGTCACCGTCAACTGGCCGCCCGGGATGGAGTAGCTGCCCGCCGCCGCTTCCTCGGCTTCGTCCAGCTCGGCAAGGATGCGTCGGCAATCGTCCAGGTAACGCTGGCCGGCTTCGGTCAAGTGCAGGCTGCGGGTGGTGCGCGCCAGCAACTGCGTGCCGATGCGTTGTTCCATGGCGGCAATGGCGCGGGTCACGCTGGGCGGCGACGTGTTCAGGCGCCGGGCGGCAGTAGCGAAGCCCTCCTCCTCGGCCACGGCCAGGAACACCTGCATTTCATGAAATCGATCCATCTTTACGCCTTCTGATTATGTGTCCCCCTGTGGCGAGGGAGCTTGCTCCCGCTGGGGCGCGCAGCGGCCCTGAAAGCTGCCAGCGCGGTTTGGCTGAATAAATACGGCAGCCTTGTTGGGGCTGCTGCGCAGCCCAGCGGGAGCAAGCTCCCTCGCCACAGGTGTTGGGCTTCAACTCGATTGCAAACCGACAGCCGTGCGCGGCATGCCGACAAAACCCGGCAGTGCTTCGATGCTGGCGAGCCAGGCGCGTACCTCAGGGTAGTCGGCCAGGGACACATTGCCTTCCGGCGCATGGGCCACGTAGGTGTAGAAAGCGATATCGGCAATGCTGGGCTGCTCACTGGCGAGGAAACGGCTCTGGTTCAGTTGCTGTTCCATCACGCTCAGCAAGGCATGGGCACGGTTGATTGCACTGACAGTGTCCACCTCGGCGCCAAACACCGTGGCCAAGCGCGCCGTGGCAGGCCCGGCATGGAGTGGGCCGGCGGCGGCCGAGAGCCAACGCTGCACCCGGGCTTGCCCGACAGGGTCGCTCGGCAGCCATTCGCCGCGGCCATAGGTGCTGGCCAGATAAATCAGGATCGCATTGGAGTCGGCCAGTACCGTGCCGCCGTCATCAATCACCGGCACCTGGCCAAAGCTGTTCAGGGTGGTGAGGAACTCAGGCGTTTTATGCGCACCTTGCTTGAGGTCCACCAGGATAAATTCACTCGCCAGCCCCAGCAGGGACAACATCAGTTCGACCCGGTGGGAATGGCCGGACAGGGGGAAACCATAGAGTTTGATCGCAGGCTGGGTCATGACAGGCTCCAGATGAGTGGGTATCGACGCCAGGGATGTTCTACCACTGCCATGTCTGGCGGAATGACCAGGATTCACAATCCAGCATTTCATCCAGCGAAACAATCTTCATTGACGTCATAGCCAAGCTTGGCGCGAGGTTTTCATGAAAAAATTCAAACTATCGCCGTCCCCATCGTTCACACCTTCACGTGCAACGTTAAGTAGGAGGCAACATGCAGTACCGACAACTGGGTCATTCCGGCCTGCTGGTATCGGAAATCATCCTGGGCACCGTGCCCTTTGGCGGTCGCGCAGAGTTTGAAAAATGCGGGGCGGTGGACGTGCCCCTGGCCAAGCGCATGTTCGATATGGCGTTCGACGCCGGAGTGAATATGGTCGACACCGCCGACCTCTATTCCCACGGCCTGGCCGAAGAAGTGGTGGGCAAGGCGCTGGGCGACAAGCGCAACGACATTCTGCTGGCCACCAAAGGCCGCAGCCCGGTGGACGACAACCCCAACAACTCCGGCTCGTCGCGCTACCACTTGATCCGCGCCTGCGAAGCCAGCCTCAAGCGCCTGGGCACAGACCACATTGACTTGTACCAACTGCACAACTGGGACGGCATGACGCCAATCGAAGAGACCCTGGAAGCCCTGCGCCTGTTGGTCGGCTCAGGCAAGATCCGCTACTTCGGCACCAGCAATTTCACCGCCTGGCAGATGATGAAAACCCTGGGCAAGGCTGAACTGCACGGCATGCTCAAGCCGATTACCCAGCAGATCTACTACACCCCGGAATCCCGCGAGGCCGAGTACGAGTTGCTGCCGTTGGCCCTGGACCAGCAGGTTGGCACTTTGGTGTGGGGCCCGATGGGCGAAGGCTTGCTGACCGGCACGACCCGACGCGGGCACAAGCCGCCCGCCAATACCCGCCAGGGCAGCGGTTGGCCGGAACCCTACGTCCACGACCAGGAGCGTGCGCTGGACATTATCGAGACCCTCGCCGCCGTCGGTGATGAACACGGCGTCTCGGTCGCCCGCACCTGCCTGGCCTGGCTCAAGGATCGCCCGGGGATCACCTCGCTGATTATCGGCGCCCGTACGGAAGCACACCTGCGCGATAACCTGGCGGCCACCGAGCTGAAACTCACCGAAGAGCAGTCGGCGCGCATCGAAGCCGTCACTCGCCGTCAGCCGTTGTACCCCTACTGGCACCGCTTCACTGCCGGGATTGATCGTTTTGATCCAGCGGAGCAACCCTTCCTGGCCGAGCATCAAAAAACCCTGGATGCGCGCCAGGACAAGTAAAACAGCACCCGCTCCAATGCCGACGAATTAAGCGAACGCAATGCTCAAAGCAACGAAGATCCAATGTGGGAGCTGGCTTGCCTGCGAAAGCGGTGGTGCAGTAACAGATGCAGCGACTGACCTACCGCTTTCGCGAGCAAGCCCGCTGCCACACAGGGACTGCGCTTGACTGAGTGGCACTGGGGCAATGCCCACATTTTCAGGGTTGCACCGAACGGCAATGCTGCCTATATTTCCCGTCTGGCGCTCTCTACGCCACCTTCCGCGGAAAGGGCTGCGCCCAAGACATCCCAGCTCCACCTCATTTCTACGACTCCCAACCTTGAAGCGGAAAAGGTTTGTGCAAGGAGCTCGTATGTCGCAACGCCCTTTAGCCTCCACTACCCATGGCCGCCTCAACCTTGAGCAGCAGCGCAAGCGCGCCAAGGAACTGTTGTCGCAGCTGAAAAGCCTAGACCCCAGCGCAACCTTGTCCCAGGCTCAATGGCAGGTAGCCAAACAGCTGGGCTTCGCCAGTTGGCCCAAGCTCAAGGCCCACGTCGACGCCCTCGACTTTGCCGCCCGCCACCCTGGTTTCGATGCCAGCGATGAATCCCGCACCACTCATTGGCGGTGTGGTAATGATATTGCCCACAGCCTGCAAGTGGCCGGGTTCAAGGGACAGTTCCGGATGCTCACTGACCCGTTGTGCATGGGGCCAGTGCGTGAACTACCCAGCGAAGCGTTCCGAGCGATGCGCAGTACCTTTATCAGTCAGGCCTTTGCCCTTGACTCCACTGAAGTTGCGCATCGCATCAACGATGAATACAACCAACTACAAGCCTTGAACAACGCCGATCACAGTGTGCTGTGGTGCGAGGCGGACGCCTACGATCAATTGTTCCTGGTCCGCGCCCTGGCTGGCCTTGAGCAGGCGCCGCGCAAGCTGGAGCTGATTGAGGCAGACCGAATTCCCGGCGTCGAGCGATTTATCGGCATAGGCCAATTGGCCCCCGATGTGCTGGCCTGGCTCTGGCCGCAGCGGCGCTTGATCGACGACGACGCAGTGCAGTTGGCCAAACGGGCCTGGTCGGCTTACTGCGACAGCTCACCGCTCAAGCTCGCGGAACTGGCCCATGGCAATCACCCTGCCCTGCCCTTTCTGGCGCCGGCGTTACGGCGTCAGTTACAGGAGTTGCCGGGTCTCGAGGACGGGTTGTCACTGACTGAACGTTTGTCCTTGAAATATATTACTGAGGTCGGGCCTGTGCCTTTCGGTCGGGTGTTTGCCGAGTTGATGGCCAAGCGCGAGCCACTGCCTTTCCTGGGCGATATGATGTTTCACGCGCTGCTGCGCCCATTGATTGATGGGACGGCGCCGCTGCTGATCGAGACCGAAACGAACATGGAGTGGCCGCGCCGCGTATTGGCGCTGACGCCACTGGCGCAGCAGGTACTGGACGGCAATGCCTGCTGGCTGGACCACGCCAGCCATGAGCGCTGGGTCGGTGGTGTGTGCCTGCGGCCACGGCAACCTCATTGGGCACTGGACCAAGATGATCTGCCCGTCTGGCGTGACTGATGCTGCACGATACGATCAGCGCTTGGGAAACAACCCCACGGCACATGCCACCACCGTCGGGTCGCCTTGATAGACCGCCCGCGGGCTAATCGAAGGCTGGGACGCTCGGCCGTCCACGGCGTGCAGCATGGGCCACTCAGCGATCGGAGAACTGTGTGCCGGATCGACAATTTCCATGCAGCGACGCAGGGAGGTGAAGTCGGGCGACTGTGACAATGACAGGTGCAGGGTCTGGCTAACCGAGACCGACACCACAGAGCGCTGCGCACATTGCCCGTCATAGATCAGCGTGTGGCGGATCAACGGGTTGTCATGGCAGTACTTGAGCAGGTTGACCTGCCGTGAGTGCACCAGCGCAGTGTTGATGATCAGCAGGTCAAACGCCACAACGCCCGAGCGTGTCAGTGCCTGCAACTCGTCGAACGAACTCAACGGGGCGATGCGGTGATAGCCCAGCTGGTTGAGCATTTTCTCGATCTTGATCCGTTGCAAAAGCTCTGCATCGGCAATCAGAAGGCGTAACGCTTTATTGGACATAGGGTAAACCTGACAGTTGGGCATCCGCGTCGATCATTCAACGCTGAGCAAAGTAACCGTCAGGGGTGAACCCTGACTTTAAGGCGATTCTGAAACGGCAATCAGGGGCACACCGTACTTTTAAGAATCGCCTCAAAGCCTTCGTGCCACTCGCTACCTACCATGGTCTGCGTTCCCTCACCCGACCATGGAATTGCCGTGTTCATGTTTCTACTCAGAGTGGTGCTACTGGCCTGCGGGCTGCTGGTGCTTGCACCCCCGCCTGCCAATGCGGCGCTGAAGATCGAAGGCACCCGCCTGATCTATTTCGGCCAGGACAAGGCCGCCGGTATCAGTGTGGTCAACCAGGCCTCGCGGGAAGTGGTGGTGCAAACCTGGATCACCAGCGAGGACGAATCAGCCGACCGTACCGTGCCCTTTGCCGCCACCGAGCCATTGGTACAACTGGGCGCCGGGGAGCATCACAAGCTGCGCATACTGTATGCCGGTGAGGGCTTGCCCAGCGATCGTGAATCGCTGTTCTGGCTCAATATCATGGAAATCCCGCTCAAGGTCGAAGACCCCAACAGCGTGCAATTCGCGATCCGCCAGCGGCTCAAGCTGTTCTATCGCCCTCCCGCACTCCTGGGCGGCTCGGCCGAGGCGGTGCAGCAGTTGGTATGGAGCAGCGACGGGCGCACGGTGACGGCCAACAACCCCAGCGCCTTCCACCTATCGCTGGTCAACCTGCGAACCGACAGCCAGACACTCAGCGATTACCTGCTGCTCAAGCCTCATGAACGCAAAACCCTGACCGCGCTCGACGCTGTGCCCAAGGGCACCACTCTCCACTTCACCGAAATCACCGATATCGGTTTGCAAGCCCGTCACAGCACGGCGCTCAACTGATAAATCACGGGGTATTTGAACCGATGTCACTGACCAAACGCTGTTTACCGCTTCTGGTGTTGGCCTGCGCGGTCTTGCCCGCCACCAGCCACGCACTGGCCTGCCGCGAGGACGGCACCAACTCGATCATCACCCAGGAAGCGCTGGGTACGGCGCTGGCGGTCGCCGCCGACGCACCTAACGGCACTATCATTTGGGAATCAGGCCCGCGCTCGACCAATGTCATCTGCAAGGACGACTACCTCCACGGCCGTGAGGAAGTGTATTTCTACGTCAACCCCGCCAGCGTGAGTATCGGCACCGGGATTCGCGTGGGCATTCGCTACAACAACCAACCGATTACCCAAAGCAGCGGCAAGGTCGGTACCGGTTTCTTCTCCGACCGAGGCTGCAATTTGTCCAACTGCGTGGGCTGGGACAAGGCGCGCTTCACCCTCAATTTCAGCGTGTTCATCGAGAAGTACGACCCCACGCCACCGAGCGGCCAGGCCAGCACGCTGACCTCTTACCGCGTGTTCCAACTGGACGGCGTGCGCGGGCTCAACTCACGCCCCAACAGCAACTTCAATTATGTGGTCACTGGCATGAACGATATCCGCTTCGTGCCTTGCACTCCCGAACTGACCATCAGCCCCAGCGTGGTCAACTTCCCCACACCTTCGCGCAAAGCCTCGATCGGTGAAGTCGCCAGCAGCGCAAACTTCAGCCTGAACCTGCGCAAGGGTTGCGACACGCCCTATACCGTCAGCGCACGCTTCGCCACCACGCCGGGCGGCGGCAGTGTGAACAATGGCCTGCTGGTGCCGGACAACAACAGCTCAGTCGGCATCTCGCTATCTCGCGCCGAGAGCCAGCAGCAACTGCCCTTCAATAACTGGTTCACGCTGCAGGAACTGATGGGCCTGGGCCAGAGCCACGATGAATTCCGGGCCGACCTCAAGTGGCGCACCCTACCGATTCCAGGAGCGTTCGATGCTGCCGTGGTGGTGGATATGTACTACAAGTAGGTGATTTTTAAGGATCGTCTTATGCCACCGGCAAAGGCCCAGACGTAAAGTCCGCCGATGCGATTGAAAAGTTATCTGCTCCAGATCAACCCCGTCCTCTCCCGACCCGAAGCAGCCAGAAGGCTGCTTCGTATTTTTGCGAGCGTGCTGCTGGTAGGCATCCTCAGCGGGGTCTATACCTTTTTGCTGTCGACCTTCAACAACGACATCTCCCAGCGCCGCGGCTACATGAGCAGCGCCATTGCCGAAGCCCATACCTTTTTCACCAACCGCCAAGCCCTGCTCGAAAGCCTGAGCCTGTCGGCAGTGCGCAAGCAGTCCAGGGTCTATCCATCCTCGGCCGAAGAACAGCACCTGGAATTGGGCGACACATCGGGCAACCAGTGGAGCATCTGGCTGACCGCACGCATGCGCGACTACCTGAAGGCCAAACAGCTGAACCTACTCTATGTCAACGCCGGCCCCAACCCGCAAGTGATGCGCCTTTACGACGCCACCGCGCAGGTATTGCCGATTTCCAAATGCATGCTCAACCGCCTCAAGGCCCTGCAGCACACCGACCCGGCCACACTTAACGAACTTTGGCTGAGCGACAGGACTGAACAGCACTCGCACCTGTACATCTTCATCCGCCTGGACGAACGCGACCCCGACTCCGGCTGGCTCGGCCTGGAGATGGATAGCCGTGAAGTCTCCTCGACACTCAGCGACCAGAGCGCCGGCGAGTTCATGATGCTCAATTCCCAGGGCATGCTGGTGTTCACCAACAGCACCGATACACAGTTGAGCCAGCAACAGCTGAGGCCCGGCGAAGACAGTTTTTTCGGTTTTGTCGGCAACGGCTGGCTACCCGACCACCTGGTGATTCGCAAACACCTGAAGTCCTCTGAGTGGCAGTTGATGTACTCCATCGACCTGCGTGCAGTGGTCACTGGCCTGTGGAAACAGCTGCTCGGTTCGTTGTTGCTCTGCCTGTTCAGCCTGACGCTGATCGGGCTGGTGATGCGCCGCGTCGACCAGCGTTTTATCATTCCGTCGATCCATCGCATCCAGGCGCTGATCGAAAGCGAAGCCTTCGGCCGCGATGTGATCCAGACCGCTCCTGTGGCCCTCTGCGTGCTGCGCCGCACCGACGGCCAGGTGGTACTGGAAAACGCCCTGGCCCAGCAATGGCTGGGTAACGGGCCGGAGCGCGAGGCGCTGCGCGCCGGCTGGATCGAGCAAGCCTTTGCCAACGGACCTTCCGAGCGCAGTGACTACTTTGAAACCATCGATGGCCGTCACCTGTACCTGAGCAGTGCACCCACCCGCTACAAAGGCGAAGACGTGCTGTTTTGCGCCTTCAGTGACATCAGTGCGCGCAAGCAGGTCGAGGCGGCGCTGGAAGAGGCGCGGCAATCGGCGGACGCAGCCAACGCGGCAAAAACCCTGTTCCTGGCGACCATGAGCCATGAAATCCGTACACCGCTGTATGGCGTGCTCGGCACCCTGGAACTACTGGCGCGCACGCAACTGGATGCACAACAAAAGGACTACTTGCAGGCGATCGAAGGCTCATCGTCGACCTTGCTGCAACTGATCTGCGATGTGCTGGACGTATCGAAGATCGAGGCCGGGCAGTTGGCACTGGAGATGGGCGAGTTCTCTGCGCTGGACCTTGTGCATGAAATCATCCAGGGCTACGCCGCAGCGGCCCACGCCAAGGGCCTGCAGTTGTATGCCTGCTTTGATCCCAAGCTGCCGGAACGTCTGATCGGCGACGTAACGCGCATCCGCCAGATTCTCAATAACCTGCTCAACAACGCGGTGAAATTTACCGACTATGGGCGCGTGGTGCTGCGGGTCAAAGTGCTGGGCCGCGACGGAGAACGCTCCAGTCTGTTGTGGCAAGTCTCGGACACCGGCAAAGGTATCGCCCAGGAAGACCAGGCGATGATCTTCGAGCCGTTTTACCAGAGTGAGGGCAATACCAATGTGGTCGCCGGCACCGGCCTGGGCCTGCCTATCTGCCAGCGTCTGACGGAGTTGATGAACGGCAATATCCGCATGGTCAGCGAACTCGGCCTGGGCAGCAGTTTCAGCCTGATCCTGCCGTTGGAAGAAGCATCTGTTCCACCGATGACACCGTTGCTGGCCGAGACCATTTACGTAGCCTCGCCGATCCCGGAACTGGCAAACGCCATCGCCGGCTGGTTGCGCCGTTGGGGCGCGAGGGCCCAGGCCGGCTTGCCGACGCTGGCGGACACACATCTGCTGTTGCAAGTGCACCCCGGCAGTGTCGACCCGTTGCTGGTGCCCGAGTGGCCCGGGCCGGTGATTCACGTGAGCAGCAACGCCTGCCCCGGCGTAGAAGCCGACGCCGGCGCCTGGCACGTCAACCTCAACCACCTGGGGGCTATTCATCAGGCCGTGAGCCAGGCGCAAGGGCTATGGGTGGCCCGTGCCGATGAGCAAACGCACCGGCGGGATCTGAACAAACTCAACCTGCACCTGCTGGTGGCCGAGGACAACATCATCAACCAGCTGATTTTGCGTGATCAACTGGAAGAACTCGGCTGCACCGTGGAGCTGGCGGCCGACGGTCAGCAAGCGTTGCAGCTCCACACCGCCGGCAACTTCGACGTGGTGTTGACGGATGTGAACATGCCCCATATCAACGGCTATGAACTGGCGCGTGAACTGCGGCGCCAGGGCTGCACGTTGCCGATTATCGGGGCCACCGCCAACGCCATGCGCGGCGAGGCCGACCTGTGCCTGGCCGCCGGCATGAACCATTGCCTGGTCAAACCCTTTGCGTTGCGGGCTCTATTCAACTCCCTGGCGCCTTATGCACGGATCACCCATGAAGCCCCTTAGTATTCTGATTGTCGAGGACCATCCCCTGCAGCATATCTACCTGCAGAACTTGCTCAGCGAGTTGGGAGACTTCCTGCTCGAAACCGCCGAGGATGGCAAAGAAGCGCTGGAGCGCCTGCGCCAGCGGGACTTCGACCTGGTACTGACCGACCTGCTGATGCCCGGCATGGACGGCGTGCAGTTTATCCAGTGCCTGGCCAGCCTGCGCTGCAAGCCGGCGCTGGCAATCATGAGTGCGGCGTCGAGGCGCATGCTGATGGCGGCCAGCCTGGTGGCGAAAAACCTCGATGTGGAAGTGCTTGGCCTGATTTCCAAGCCCGTGAACGCCGAGGCCTTGCGCACCCTGGTCAACCAACTCAGGAACAGGGTGCGCACGCCTACCCCCGAACTGCCCGAGCACATGGACATCGACCGTCACACGCTGGTGCAGGCCATGAGCAGCGGCCAGTTCCAGGCCTGGTTCCAGCCGAAAAAATCCCTGGCCAACGGCCGTATCGTCGCTGCCGAAGCCCTGGTGCGCTGGATGCACCCCGAACAAGGCGTGATGCTGCCTGCCGCGTTCCTGCCGGCAATCAAGGCGTTCGAACTGGAGGAGCGGCTGTTGTGGCTGGTGCTCAAGCAAGCGATCCACGCCCAGGAACACTGGCGCCAGCGCGGCTATGAAATTCCAGTGTCGATCAACCTGCCGACCCACTTGCTCAACAGCCATGACCTGGCAGACCGTTTGCTGGAGTTCGTGCTGCACCACGATGGTATCCCGGGAATGATCTGCTTCGAGTTGATGGAATGTTCGGTGCCGCAGGACATCAGCAATTTCTACGCCGGCGCCTGCCGATTGCGGATCAAGGGGTTCGGTTTGTCCCAGGATGATTTCGGCAAGGGCTACAGCTCCTACCTCAATCTGGTGTCCACGCCATTTACCGAACTGAAGATCGACCAGGCGCTGGTGCAGGGCAGCCACGACAACGAAGGCATCGCCCAGGCATTGGCGAGCATTATCGCGCTGGGCCGCAAGTTGGGTCTGACGGTGGTTGCCGAGGGCGTGGAGACCCCGCAGCAATTGGCGCTGCTGCGCAAAATCGACTGCAATCAGGTGCAGGGGTTCCTGATCTCTCACGCAGTGTCTTCGGACCAATTTCAGCAGCTACTGAACAATGATGGCCCCGCGACATCTCACTAGCTGGCGGCCACGATCATAAGGAGTAAGCTCCATCCAGTGCCGATTTATCCTGCGCCTGCGGAAACCCCTGATGAAGCACAATAACGCGATTCTCGAAGCCTTTACCCGCAGCTCATTGCGCCTGAACAAAGGCTTGATGGTGTTGATGGGAATCGCGTTGCTGCTGATGCTGACCAATTACTGGTCTCTGCACCGGGGCGTCGAAATTCGCTACAGCGCGATGCGCTTTCACTTTGCGCGGCTGATGGAAAACCTCGCAGAACAGCAAACCTACCTCAAGAGCCTGACACACCCCGGCATCCAGGCCGAACTGCTGCACGCCACCAACGTGCAGGTCAGCCTCAAAAGCCGCATGGTCGACAACCGTCGCACGCTGTACGAGGGCCAGAAGTATTCGTTTTCGGTGCCCTTCAGCGTCAAGTTCGATGAACAGCAGATCAGCACCGCCGCGAGGCCGCCGATTTTTGCCCTGGGTGCGCACTTGACCAGCTACTACAGCGCCTTCTGGTCCTCCTCGCCGTACGAGGCGCCGCAAACCTTCCTGCTCAATCGCCAGGCCGACTACGCCATCACCATTCCGTCCGTGGGCTATCAGCACCGGGAAAGCCCCGAGGATACCGACAACCCGGTGGCCCGGGTCAACGCCGTGCAGCAAATCCTTGCACAGGCGCCGCAGCCACTGGAGCAGAATCGGGTGTATTGGCAGGCCGGCCCCGAACCCGAACATTTGCTGGCCTACATCGGCCTGCCACTCGACGCCCAGGGCCAGGCCGTGATCGGCACCCTGCTCGACGTGTCGCAGGTCGACGATGTACAGCGCGCGCTGAATCACTCGGCGTTTGATCGCTTTACCCTGATTGGCCCTGACGGTAACCGGTTGATTGGGCCAGCCAACCAGGCGCAGCTCAGCGATGGTGTGCATTTCACGGCCGACGGCTTTGAATTCAAGGTCACCGAGGCCGGCGACCAGCCCTGGAGCGCGGTCTATGGCCTGAACTACTCGCACTTCTTTCACTCCGCATTGTGGCCGTTGAGCACCATGGCGTTGGTGCTGTTCAGCCTGATTACACTGGGTTGGGCTGGCAGCCGATGGTATCGACGCCAGGTGATCACCCCAGCACAACTGGCCCACGAACGCATCGCCGAAAGCGTGGCGTTCAGCCGCGTGATCATCGACACCGCACCCACTGGGTTATGCGTTGTGCGACGCAGCGATGGCAGGGTATTGATCGAGAACCAGCGCGCCCAGCAATGGCCGGGCACCTCACGCCTGGTGGAGGCAATGGCCGGTAAGCAAGATGGCGCCGAGAGCGGTGAGACGCACTTGGAGATCGAAGGCCGGCACCTGCAGATCGGCTTTGTGTCGACCCGCTATCAGGCTCAAGACGTACGCCTGTATGCATTCAACGATATCACCCGGCACATCGAAGACGCCCAGGCACTGGAAGAGGCACGTCATGCCGCCGATGCGGCCAGCGAGGCCAAGACGCTGTTCCTGGCAACCATGAGCCATGAGATCCGCACGCCGCTTTATGGCGTGCTCGGCACCCTCGAATTGCTCGGCCTGACCGACCTCGACCCGCACCAGAAAACGTACCTGCACACCATTCAGCGTTCGTCCGCCACACTGTTCCAACTGATCAGTGATGTGTTGGATGTCTCGAAGATCGAGTCCGGGCAAATGGCGATAGAAGCCGTGGATTTCTGCCCGCTGGACATGCTCGAAGATACCTTGCACACCTACGCCGCCTTCGCCCGGCGCAAGGGGTTGCAGCTTTACAGTTGCATCGACCCGCAGTTGCCGAACTGCCTGATGGGCGACCCGATGCGCATCCGCCAGGTCCTCAATAACCTGGTGAGCAACGCCATCAAGTTCACCGACTTTGGGTGCGTGGTGATTCGTGCCAGGGTGGTGGGCAGCGACGCCAATAATGTCGACCTGGAATGGCAAGTCACCGATTCCGGCGTTGGCATTGCCGAGGCGCAGCAGGCCAAGCTCTTCGATCTGTTCTACCAGGCACCGGACACCGCCAGCGAAGGCGGCACCGGGCTTGGCCTGCCGATTTGCCGGTGGCTGGCGCAGATGATGGACGGCGAAATCCGCGTGGTCAGCGAGCCCGGGCTGGGCAGCAGCTTTACCCTGAAAATGCGCTTGCCACTGTGTTGTGGTGCACTGACCAACCTGCCGCTGATCGAGCCCAGCTCGACGCCGGTGTATGTGCAGGCACCGGTACGCGAACTGGCGCAGGCAATGAGTGACTGGCTCAACCGCTTGGGAATCACCGCCGCCCTGGCCGCGACCACCCAGGACAAAGACAGTCACCACGCGGTACTGGTAGAACTGTTACCCGGCGATCCCCCTAAGCCATGGCCCGGCCAACGTGTGCTCTGCCTGCCCGGTGCAAACAGCCCGCCGCTGCACACAGCCCAAGGCTGGGTGGTGGATATGCACGACATACGCACCATCGCCGCCACCGTATCACTGGCGCAGCACGGCAGGCACGAGCAACCCACAGCGACCCGGCCACAAAGCGCCGGGCGGCTAGAGCTGCGCATCCTGGTGGCCGAGGACAACCCGGTCAACCAGGCGATTATCAAGGAACAGCTGGAGGCGCTCGGTTGCTCGGTGAGCCTGGCCGCCAACGGTGAACAGGCGTTGCAGTTATGGCAACCGAAGGCCTTCGACCTGGTGCTGACCGACGTGAACATGCCGTTGATGAATGGCTATGAACTGGCCAGAACCTTGCGTGAGCATGATCCACACTTGCCGATTATCGGCGTGACCGCCAATGCAATGCGCGAGGAAGGCGTACGTTGCCTGGCAGTGGGCATGAACGCCTGGATCGTCAAGCCCTTGAGCCTGCAAACCCTGCGCGATCAGTTGATCAAACTGTGCAAAGTCAAGTCGCCGGTTGAGCCTGACGCCCAAGTATTCGACGATCGCGTGCAACTGTCGGACAAGATGCGCCCGCTGTTCATCAGCAGCGTGCAGCAGGATATGCAGCGCATCGGCGCGGCCCTGGTCCAGCGTGATGCTCATGGCCTCGGCCAATTGCTGCACTCGATCGCCGGCGCTCTGGGCGCAGTGCAGGCGCTCAGCCTGGCCCAGGCCTGCATCGAACTGGAAAGCGCACTTAACCGCGGCAGCCTCGACACAACGCTTGAGCTCAAGGTGAAGACTGTGATGCAGCGTCTGTCGGCCGTTCTGGAGACTCTCCAGCTCGGGCACTCTTCACTCACTTGAACTGGCACTACGGACGGCCCTTTATGAAAAAATTCAACGTGGTAATCGCGGACGATCACCCGATCGTGTTGCTTGGCGTTCGCGAACTGGTAGAGCGTGACATGCGCTTTCAAGTCGTCGGCGAGGCCGTGTGTTCGGCCGGCCTGATCGAGCTGTTGCAGCATCAAGGCGCTGACATCGTGATTACCGACTACAACATGCCGGGCGACTCGCCTTATGGCGATGGCCTGAAGCTGGTGGAGTACCTCAAACGGCACTTCCCGCAGGTACAGATCCTCATCCTGACCATGATCTCCAATCACCTGATTCTCACCCGCCTGCAAGAGCTGGGCGTGGTCGGCATCATCCAGAAAAGCCAGTTGCATACCGAGATTCAACTGGCACTCAAGGCGATCGCCCAAGACAGCGACTATCGCAGCCTGGAGCCGCCAAAGACCTCGGTGATAGAGACCCTCACGGCAATTGACGAGCGCTTTACAAGTTTGTCACCCAAAGAGTTCGAGATCCTGCGCCTGTTTATTTCCGGCATGAGCGTGAGTGACATTGCGCGCCGCCAGAATCGAAGTTCAAAGACCATCAGCGCACAAAAAGTATCGGCCATGCGCAAACTTGAAGTGAGCAGCGACCAGGACCTTCTTGCTTATTGCCTGGAACGTAACATCTTCAACTAACGCATAACTTGCAAGCCATTTCTGGACAATGGCTTCGCCATTTGTTTTCTGGCTCTTCACTGCTGCAACCGTGCAAATAACCTGCCCGCCCCAGCGCTTATAAGAATCGTCTTATTCGCTCCTACCGCCTCGTCGCCTACTCTTTGCTCGCAGTTCAACAACAGCACTTTTTTTCCAACTAAACCTTACGGACATCATCATGAAGAAGTTTTCCCTGGCTGTTATCGCCTCGGCTATTATCGCGGCCTCCGGCAGTGCATTCGCCGAAGGTGAAGCAGCAGCGCCAACCCTGGGCGGCAGCGGCAAAATCACCTTCACCGGCGTGATCAACAACGACGCGTGCTCGGTGGACGGCGCCAACTCCGACCGCACCATTTCGGTGGACATGGGCAACGTTTCGATCAAGGACATGGGCACCGCGGAAAACCCAACCGCAGGTCGTGTGACCGCCAAAGACTTCAACCTGAACGTCAACTGCAACCAGGGCACCAAGGTCGCCATGATCTTTGACGCCAACAACGGCGGTTCCGGCCTGGTCACCGGCAAAAAAGTACTGGCCCTGAACCCGGGTTCGGCCACTGCACAAAACGTCGGTATTGCCCTGCTGGACAGCAAGGGCAGTCTGATTGACCTCAGCTCGCCAAGCACCGCACGCATTGAAAGCACCATGCACGGTGCAGGTACTGAAGGCGGCGACGCCACCCTGAGCTTCGCGGCCGCCTACGTCACTACCGCAGCGGCGGGTTCGTCGACCGCCGGTCGCGGTGACGCCACCCTGCCGTTCATCCTGCAATACGAATAATTCGGCGCCCCGGGCACCGAACGCGCGAGGCCTTGCGGCCTCGCCATTGTCTTCTGATTACACCGGATAACCCTCATGCCGCCTCGTTCTATCGCCGCATGTCTGGGGCTGCTGGGCTTGCTCATGGCTACCCAGGCCGCCGCCAGCATTTCATTGAATGCCACCCGTATCGTGTTTGACGGTGACCACAAGGAAGCCAACATCACCGTGCGTAACGGTAACCAGGATGTATTGATTCAATCCTGGGTCGACATGAACGACGCCAGCGCCAGCCGTGCACCGTTTGCCGTCACCCCGCCACTGGCCCGGGTATTCGCCAAGGAACAACAACTGCTGCGCATTCTGTATGAGGGCACCGGCATGCCCACGGACCGCGAGTCGGTGGTGTGGCTCAATGTGCAGGAAATCCCCCAAGCCAGCGAATCCGAGAACACCTTGCAGTTGGCCATCCGCCAACGCATCAAGATTTTTTACCGCCCTGCCGGTCTTACCGGCAGCGCGCTGCAAGCCCCTGCACAGCTTGAATGGACGCTGGCCAAACACGGCAGCCAAACCCTGTTGCAGGTGAAAAACCCGACGCTGTACCACGTGTCCATGGCCGACATCAAAGTGCAGGCGGTAGTGGCCAGCGACTCCACCATGATTGCGCCCGGCGAACAAAAACAGTTTGCGCTCAGTGCTCCAGTTGCCAGCGGGCCGGTGCGGTTGTCGTTTTCCAGCATCAATGATTACGGCGCGCAGAATCACTACAGCGCGCCACTGTCTAGCGGCACTGCGCTACCGGCGTATGCGACTGAATCGCGACTTAACCCCTAAGCACTTTCGCTAACTCACAAGCTCACTTCGCGTGCGTGTTTGCGTGCCCGACTGTCCGTCAATCAGGGATGTCATAGGTCTTCGCATGTCTTTTCTTTCCAGCAACAGGCCCGCACGTGGCGTATTGAAGTTGAAGACGCTGTCGCTGGCGATTGCTGCCAGCTTGCCCAGTCTGACCATGGCCGATGATGCTGCGCAAACCTTCAACACCACCTTCCTGCAAGGCTCGCAGTCGCCGGTGGACTTGCAGCAATTGCTCTCGGCCAACAGCGTGCTGCCGGGCAATTACCGCGTCGACCTGTACAGCAACGAAATGCTGGTGGGCCGACGCGATATCGATTTCAAGCGCAACCCGAAAAACGGTCGTGTAGAAGCCTGCCTGACCCTCAACCTGCTCAAGCAACTGGGTATCGACCTGCACCGTTTGCAGGCCGAGGGCAAACTTGACCCGCAGCAGCCGCAGGACTGCTACGCCCTTGCCGACATGATCGAAGACGCCAGCGTGCGCTACGACAGCAGCCGTCTACGCCTGCTCGCAAGTATCCCGCAGGTGGCGATGCAGCGTGGCTTGCGCGGGTATGTCGACCCACAGTTGTGGGACGACGGTGTGCCCGCCGCTTTCATCAACTACCAGCTCAACAGCAGCCGCACCGCCGGCGACTATAAAACCCGCATTGCCAATAACCTGGGCCTGCGCAACGGCATCAACCTGGGGGCCTGGCGCCTGCGCAACGAGTCGAACCTGAGCGGCGGCACCGATCGCTCGAACACCTTCACCAGCAACCGCACTTACTTGCAGCATGACGTCACCGCGATCAAGGGCCAGTTCAGCGCCGGTGAGATTTTCTCCGACACTGACCTGTTCGACAGCGTGCGCTATCGCGGGGTCAAGCTCGCCTCTGATGATGGCATGCGCGCCGACAGCGAACGCGGCTATGCACCCGTAATCCGTGGGGTGGCGCAGACCAACGCGACGGTGGAAATCCGCCAGAACGACTACATCCTCTACACCGCCAACGTCGCGCCAGGCCCGTTTGAGATCAACGATATCTACCCCAGCGGCTCCAACGGTGACCTGCAAATCACCGTGATTGAAGCCGACGGCACGCGCCGGGTGACGATGCAGGCGTTCTCCAGCCTGCCGATCATGGTGCGCGAAGGCCAGGTGAAATACAGCGTCTCGGCGGGCACGTTCAAAAGCAATGCCGATGGCCTGGCCTCCCCGCGCTTTCTCAGCGGTACGCTGGCCTACGGCTTGACCAGCAACCTCAGTGGGATTGTCGGTGTGCAAGCCAGTGAGGACTACAGCGCGCTGTCGATCGGTGCCGGGCGGAACACCTCGTTCGGTGCGTTCTCCCTGGATACCACCCATTCGTCCAGCAAGGCCCAGGGGCGAACCTCCCAGGGCAGCAGCGTACGCGCCTTGTACGCCAAGACCTTTGCCGGCACCGATACCAACTTCACCCTGGCCGCCTATCGCTACTCCACCGAGGGCTATCGCACCCTCACCGACCATGTGGAAGACAGCAGCGAAGACCTGCGCGTACGCACCGGCCACTCGAAAACCCGCACCGACCTGACCATCAACCAGAGCATCGGACGCAACAGCGAATTCGGCAGCCTGTATGTGAACGCCAGCGACCAACGCTACTGGAATCGGGGCGGCTCCCAGAGCTTTTCCGCGGGCTACACCGGCAACTGGGGCGACCTGAGCTACAACCTTGGCGTGACGCGCACCAAGCAGATCGTCACCTGGGGCGAGCCGAGCAGCGACACGCAGGTGAACCTGTCGGTGTCTTTCCCGCTGGGCAGCCAGGCCCGCGCGCCACGGGCGTTTGTCACCACCAGCCACCAACGTGGCGATACCACCACCCAAGCGGGCATCAATGGCTACGTGGCCGATACCAGCGACACTTTCTATTCGGTGCAGGCCGGCCACAGTGACACCAGCGGCGACTCAGGCTCGGTGAACGTCAACAGTCGCACCGCCGTGGCAGATGTCAGCCTCGGTTACAGCCAGGGCCAGGGCTACAACTCACAGAACTTCAACCTCGCAGGCTCGGTGGTGGCTCATGCGGGTGGCGTCAACCTGGGGCAGACGGTCAGCGAGACCTTCGCCCTGGCCGAAGTACCAGGCGTCTCTGGTGCCAAGATCAGCAGCTACAGCGGGGTGGAGACCGGGTACAACGGCTATGCCGTGGTGCCCACTGCGCAACCCTACCGGGTCAACTGGATCAGCCTGGACACCCGCGATCTGGGAGGCGACGTGGAAATCACCAACGCCACCCAGCAACTGGTGCCGCGCCGTGGCGCCATCGTGGTGGCGCATTACAGTGGCACTAGCGGGCGTCGCGTATTGTTTGAGTTGTTTGATGCCCAGCATCAACCGCTGTCGTTTGGTGCATCACTGGAAGACGCCAATGGCAAGCAGTTGGCGATTGCCGATCCGAATGGCAATGCCTTGGCACTGGTGGAAGAGGATCAGGGCACGCTGATCATCAAGTGGGGTGAGCAGCATTGTCGTGCCACCTATGCGTTACCACCGCAGAACAAGGCGCTGAACTATGAGCGCCAGTCACTGGTGTGCACGCCTTGATTGTGCGGGTAATTGCGCTACTGTGCTGACCACGCGCCTACCCTCTGCGAGACTTGCTCATGCGTAACTTGTTATTCGCCAGTGTCTGCCTGTTGACCACCGCTCTGGCAGGCTGCCAGCAAACACCCCCGGCCAACGACCAACTCGATGCAGTGCTCTGGACCCAGACGTCCATCGAACACGAGCTGATCTACCGCCAGCTCTTCGCCAACGCCACCCGCCAACTGGATGTCGCCCTGGCCGACCCGAGCTGGGACGCCCTGCCCTTTGCCCCACGCAACCTGGCCGGCTTGCCCCCGGCCGTGGTGGTGGACATCGACGAAACGCTGTTGGACAACGTGCCCCTCAACGCTCGCGACATCATCAACAATCAGGTCTATTCCTACGATCGCTGGAATACCTGGGTCGAGCAGGCCAAGGCCCAGGCGCTGCCAGGTTCCGTGGCGTTCCTGCAAGCGGCCAGACAAAAAGGTGTCAAGGTGTACTACCTCACCAACCGCGAACACAGCCAGGTCGCGGCCACCGCCAAAAACCTGCGTTTGCGCGGCTTTCCGATTGAGAGCGACGCACAGATCCTGGCGGCCAGCACCCCCACCGGCCACTGCGAAAGCGCGGGCTACGGCAAGCAGTGCCGCCGCCAGTGGGTCGCCAGCCATGCCCGCGTGCTGTTGATGGCTGGTGACTCGCTGGGAGATTTCGTGCAAGCCGAACACAACACCCTGGATGCACAACGCAAGGCCGTCGAACCCTATGTGAATTGGCTAGGCCAGCGTTGGTTCCTGCTGCCCAACCCGAGCTACGGCAACTGGTATAGCGCGCCGTATGGGGATGATGAGAGCTTGCCGTTTGCGCAAAAACGCAGGCTCAAGCAGCAGGCATTGCTGTTGCAGGAGTAGGTGGAACCTCTGCCATGATGATCGTTCCCACGATCTGCATGGGAATACATTCTGTGACGCTCCGCGTCACCTTGTGCAGTGCGTGGCGCTTGCGAGGCGATGGGACGCGGAGCGTCCGGGGCGGCATTCCCACGCAGAGCGTGGGAACGATCCACACAGTGACGGGTGTGATCACACCGCCCTGGCCGCAATCGCCTCCACCTCCACCAACGCCCCCGGCAACGGCAACGCCACTACTTGCAACGCGGTGCGCGCCGGTTTGTTTGGCTGTTCGGGCGTGCCAAAGAACTGGGTATAGCCGCGCTGCAACCCGGCAAAATCCAGCTTGCCATCGGTCTCTTCGGCGCCGACCAGAAACACCCGTAACTGCACGATGTCGCCCAGGTCCAGGTCGTGTTGGCGCAGGATCTGGCGCAGTTTGTTGAACACTGAAACGCTCTGCACTTCGGTGTCGCCATATACCCCAGGCACCTTCGGGTCGGCGGGGTCCGGCAGCGTGCCGCTGACAAACACCAGGCTGGCCGAGGCCGGCACGGTGACGGTTTGCGAGATGGGGAATTCGCCGACGCTGGTGCGTTGGATGCTGTCGCTCATGGTGAGGCTCCTCAGAATGCGGCCAACGCCGCGAGTTGGTGTTGTTGGGTGATGCGCTCGGCCAGTTGCGCGACCACATGGCGCGCCGAGTTGGCTGCCGATTCCTGCCAGATACCCACGCCGCTCTGCACCAGGCCGTCGCCGGCGAAGTACACCCGGCCATGGGGCTGTTCAAGCAGGGCGTGGGCCTCGGCGGGGAAGTGTTCGCGTTGCAACCACGGGCCTTCGCTGTAGGGGATCTGCTCCCAGGACACCGCCAGAGGACTGCGCAAGTGCCTGGAGTAACCTGGATGCAACAGCTCCACGGCTTGCCGGGAAGCGGCGTACTGCTGATCGAGGGGCTGGCCGCCAAACACGTCGGCACCCTCGCCGGTCACGTAACCGGCCACCAGCACGCCTTCGCGGGTGTTGAGGTCGTTGCTGGGGTACCACAGCAGGCGCGCCGGGTGCTCGATCCACGACAAGCCGCCGTAGGTACGGTAGTCGGTCTCCCAAAAGCGCGGGGATTGCCAGGCCACCTTGGTCGCCTGGTCGCTGCGGGTGATGAGCAGGGCCGCCTTGACCGGCGCGCTGAAGTCCGTGTCGAGCTTGGCCAGCAGGGGCAGCGGCAAGGTGGAGACCAGAAAGTCGGCACGCACCACCTGTTCACGGCCACTGTGCTGGTCGTGGTAAGTCACCGCCACGCCGTCCTCCAGCTGGCGGATCTGCCGCACCTGGGCGCCCAGTTGCACCTGCTCCTGCACGCGTCGGTAGAAGGCCTCGGTGATGCGGTCCATGCCGCCCACTGGCTGGAACATGGTGGCCGAAAATTCCGGGAACTCGGTGTGCAGTAAAGCCCCCCAGAGTTCCGGGTGCAGCAACCGCTCTAACGTCAACGGCCTGCGGCGGTCGGGCAAGGCGCCAGGGTGGGCGGCAGATTCAAGGTGCCCGGAGCGCAGGGTGCCTTCAAAAGCCAGCTCTTGGGACAGGTCACCGTACACCTGCAAAAAACCGAGCAGGCGTGTGCGCTCTTCGCCACTTAATACATCATCGAGAGCGTCGCGTTGCACCGCCTTGGCCAGCAACCCCGACAGATGCCCGCGGGTATCGTTGAGCGCCTGGCCGACACTGAACGCCGCTTGGCTGAGGTCCGGCCGCACCTGGGCGCCATGGCTGCTGTTGACCAGCACTTCCAACGGCACGCCAAGCTCACTGCAATATTCGAGGATTGTGCGATGCTGGCTGGGGATGCGCGCCGGCCCGGCGTTGAAATACTGGCCTGGGTCAAACCTCACCGTCTGCGAGCGACCGTCCTTATAGTCCACGCGGTCGCCGTTACGCAGGGTCCAGGTGCGGCCACCCACGCGCTCGCGGGCCTCCAGCACCTGCACACTGAAGCCGGCGCGCGTCAACTCCAGCGCAGTGACCAGCCCAGCAATTCCGGCGCCCAGCACCAGAACCCGAGTGCCCTGCCCCAGGTCGTCCTTGAGTTTCAGCGGTTGCGGTCGGCGGTGTGACGATGGGCCCAGGCCCAACACCGCCAATGCGTCCTTGACCGCCTTCTCACCGCCGACTGCGGCAATACTCGATAGCGCTTCACGTCGTGTCAGTCCCATGTCGATGCTCCTAGTCCGGCAGGCCCGGTGGGTTGATCAGCGACTTGTCGACGCGCTCGACATCCAGGCCCCAACGTTGGAGCACCTGCTCGTATTGGCCGCCGGCAATCGCACCCTGCAGTGCCGTGTGGATCGGCTGCACCAGGCCGTTGTCCTTGCGCGTGGTCACCGCGATATCCGCCTGCAACGGCCAGCCACCATTGACGGTGCCGACACGCTTGATGCCGCCGGTGATCGCTGCCGAATAGGCATACACCGAGTTCGGCCCGAACAGTGCGTCGCTGCGCCCAGACTGCACCGCCAGTTGTGCGGCGGCCTGGTCGTCGAAGTACTGCAACAACGCAGGTTTGAGGCCGGCTTTCTCATTGGCCTCGTTCCACGCCAGCAGGACTTTTTCCTGGTTGGTGCCGGAGCCGACGATGATCTTCAGCCCGGCAATATCCGCCGCCTGCTTGATCTCACTGATCTTGCTGGTGCTCTTGACGTAAAACCCGAGCACGTCCTGGCGGTAGGTGGCGAAGTCGAAACGCTTTTTGCGTGCCTCGGTCACGGTGACGTTGCTGATCACCGCGTCGTATTTGCCCGAGCTGACGCCCAGGGGCCAGTCTTCCCAACTGGTCTGCACTACGTTGAGTTGCAGGCCAAGGCTGTCGGCTACCAATTGGGCGGTGTCGGCCTCGCTGCCGATGGTGGTCTTGTCGTCACTGGCCAGCAGCGCCAGCGGTGGCCCGGCTACGCCTGACACGGCCACGGTGAACTTGCCCGGCTGGGCGAACTTGAAGCCGGGCGGGATCTGCGCGATGGCCGCTTCATTGCGTGGCGCATGGATGCGCGGGCGATCGGGGCTGAGGTCGACCTGTTGCACGGCAAATGCGCTGTGGGCAGCGGCCCCGGCAATTGCCAGCAGGACGACACGGGCAGTGGTGATAAACATGGGCAGTCACTCCTTGAACTAAAGCACTTTGCCGAGAAAGGCCTGGGTGCGGGGATGTCGGGGTTGGCGCAGGATCTGTTCGGGCGGGCCTTCTTCGATCAGTTGGCCGTCGCAGAGGAACACCACGTGGTCGGCCACTTCGCGGGCAAAGCCGATCTCATGGGTGACGATCACCAGGGTCACGCCCAGTTGGGTCAGGCCCTTGATCACGTCCAGTACCTCGCCCACCAGTTCCGGGTCGAGGGCCGAGGTGGGCTCGTCGAACAGCAGCACTTTGGGGTCGAGCGCCAAGGCCCGGGCGATGGCGACGCGTTGCTGTTGGCCGCCGGAGAGCTGGCGCGGGTAGGCGTCGGCCTTGTCCGCCAGGCCGACCTTGGCGAGTAATTCATCGGCCTTGTCACGGGCCTGCAGCCGGCTCCAGCGCTTGTGCGCCAGGGGCGCTTCGGCGATGTTTTCC
>NZ_WKFA01000027.1:0-65667 GCF_021605325.1 Pseudomonas sp. PA-7-1E | reverse complement strand
CTTGCGGGTCTGCTTGCGCTTACCGGCGTACTCGGCATCGGCGAAGGTCATTTGTTTCATCATCGAAAAGCTCGGCGATTGGTGTCCGGGGATTTTGCCAAATCAGGAAGTCTTTTTCAGGATTTCCTTAGAGCTTGCCTGCGATAGCCATGGGTATCTATACAACTCTGTAGCGCTCAATGGTAACCACGATGCGAAGCGAGCCGCTCAGGCGGCCCCCAAATCACTGGCGGATTACGGGCACACCGCGCCTGGGCGAGGTGCCGAGTGGTGGGGCAAGAGCGTTTTGCTTGCTTTTGCGCTGTTCAAAAGGGAGCCGCCGTCAGGGCGGAACCCTAGGTGGCCGTTACCGCAGGAACGGATATGTACCCAATCCAACTGTGTTGACTGTCAGGTCGCCTTCGCGAGCAAGCCCGCTCCCACAGTTGGATCGCGGGGCGCCAGGTAAATAAGCGTCGGCTGTCAGGCCGCCACGGGTCCAGCCTAACCTCGAAGTTGTGTAGATGCTTAGGCTGCGATAACGGTGGGTCAATCAACATCTGATGATCAGAATAACGATGACCCATTATATAAGCTGGATTTAAATATACCGTTCAGGCGCGCTTTTAGGACCACTCCTATAGACGCTTTGTCTGTTGGCTTATTAAAGCCAGCCCACTATGGTGGGGGGGCTTTGTTTGTTGCTTTTAATCGCCTGTTTATAAGGTAATTTGCCCGGTTTATTTGTTTTTCAGAGCACTCCTATTTTGAAAATTAAGTGCGCTGCTTACACTTCACTTCGCAACAACGCAGAAGTATTTCCCGTCCAGGGAACTTCAAAACTTAATCAAGTCTATCGTGCTCTCGGAGTTACTCATGAATTACAAAGCTCGCGCCCTCGCTGTACTGGTCGCTGCCACCGTCTCTTCTGCTGCCATGGCTTCGGACGGCAAAATTGATTTCAACGGTGAGCTGAAAGCCGAAACCTGCCAAGTGGCCGTCAATGGTGCAGCAGCTTCCGGCGCGACCACCGTCACCTTGCCAACCATCTCCACCGCTTCCTTGGCTTCCGCCGGGCAAGTAGCTGGCCAGACCGGTTTCAACATCGAACTGAGCAAGTGCTCTGCTGCGATCAAAACCGCGGCGGCGTTCTTTGAGTCGGGCGGTGGTGTTGATCCGGCCAGCGGTAATGTGAAGAACATCAGCGGTTCAGCCACCAAGGTTCAACTGCAGTTGGTGGATGCCACCAATGGCAACGCGATCAAGGCCGGCAACACGTCTCAGGTTACCTCCACCAGCCGCGTAACTGTTGACCCAACTGCCCTGACCGCTGTGCTGCCGTACGCCGTTCAGTACTACGCCCAGTCGGCTACCACGCCGGGCACCGTTGTGGGCTCCGTGACTTACTCCATCAATTATCAGTAAGTCGCAGGCTTTGGACACACGCCCTGCTCGGTATTGAAGGGCGTGCATCCAGACGGTAAAGGGATTGCTCTATGTCGTGCACACGTGCATTCAAACCACTGCTGCTGATCGGCCTGGCCACACTGATGTGTTCCCATGCATTCGCTGCAGTGGTGATTACCGGTACGCGCCTGGTCTATCCGGCGGACCAGAAAGAAATCACCGTAAAACTGAACAATAACGGCACGTTGCCCGCACTGGTCCAATCATGGATCGACACCGGCAGCGTCGAATCGACACCCACCAGCTCCAAGGCGCCGTTCCTATTGTCGCCCCCGGTGGCGCGCATTGACCCGACCAAGGGCCAAAGCTTGCGAGTGCTCTTTACCGGCGCGCCTTTGGCGCAGGACAAAGAGTCGGTGTTCTGGCTCAACGTTCTCGAAATCCCGCCCAAACCCGAGGCGGGTGCAGACCTTAATACGCTGCAAATGGCTTTCCGTTCGCGCATCAAGCTGTTCTATCGCCCGGTCGGCTTGCCTGGAAATCCCAATGAGGCGGTTGAGCAGGTGCAGTGGCAATTGGTTACGGCACGCGATGGCCAAGGCCTGGCGCTGAAGGCGTACAACCCGTCGGCGTTCCACGTCTCGCTGATCGAGTTGGACCTGGTGGCGGGTAACCAACGCTATCGCAGTGAGGACGGCATGGTCGGCCCTGGAGAAACCCGGCAGTTCGCGCTGCCCACGCTCAAGGCCAGGCCGTCGAGCCAGGCCCAGGTGGAATTCAGCGCCATCAACGATTACGGCGCGTTGGTCCCGACCCACAACACGCTGCAGCCCTGATCCATTCCTGACGTTTTTAACCGCGAGTCATCTATGTCGACCTTTTCTTGCTCCAGGCTTTTTCTGCGGGCGCGGCCTCGCTTCGCCTTGAATCCGCTCACTGCCCTGATCCTCAAGGCATTGGCCATTGCTCCAGGCGTGTGGGGCATGCAAGGCGCACTGGCGCAAGAAGTGCAGTTTAATGACGCCTTCCTGCCCGAAGACTCGCGCAATCTTGACCTGAGTGCCTACCAGGCCGGCAACCCGGTGATGCCAGGCCAATACCGAGCCGACATCATCCTCAACGGGCAACTGAACAACCGGCAGGATATTCGCATTGACGCCCAGGCCGACGGCAGCAAGCCGGTGGTGTGTATGAACCGTGGCTTGCTTGAGCGCCAGGGTGTGCAAATGGCCAGCCTTACGCCCGAGGCCAGCACGATGCTCGACAGTCAGGCGTGCCCGGCAGTGGGGCAGGTAATCCCTGGCGCTACCGCGAACTTCTCCCCAGAGAACCAGGCGCTGGACTTGAGCATTCCCCAGGTGGCGCTCAAGCGTAATGCGCGGGGTTACGTCAGCCCGCAGTTGTGGGACCGTGGCGTGACGGCCGCCATGCTCAGCTACAACTTCAACGCCAATCGTAACCGCACCCGCAGTGGCAACTCCGATTCGGCGTTCATGGGCCTCAACGCGGGCCTGAACCTGGGGGACTGGCGCCTGCGCCACAACGCGTCCATGAGCTGGCAGTCACGTTTGGGCAGCCGGTACCAGGCTCTGGACACATACGCCCAGCGTGATATCACCGCGTTGAAAAGCCAACTGACGGTGGGTGAGTCCAACACCACCGGCGAGATCTTCGACACCTTGTCCTACCGCGGTGTGCAACTGTCCACTGACGACCGCATGCTGCCCGATTCGATGCGCGGGTATGCGCCGGTCATCCGGGGTATTGCCCGCACCAATGCGCGGGTAACCATTCGCCAGGCCGGCAATATCTTGCTGGAAACCACCGTGGCGCCCGGCGCGTTCGTGATCGATGACCTGTACTCCACCGGCTATGGTGGCGACCTCAGCGTGAGCGTGGCCGAAGCCGACGGCACTGAGCAGAACTTTATCGTGCCCTACGCCTCGGTCAGCCAGTTGCTGCGCCCCGGCACCTCGCGGTTCAGCCTCACTGCGGGTGAAACCCGCAACAACTTCGTCGACGATCAGGCGCGCCTGCTGCAAGGGACTGTGCAGTACGGCTTGAACAATACCTTCACCGGTTTTGCCGGTCTGCAATCGAGCGATGACTACACGGCGGTGCTCACCGGCCTGGCGTTCGGCACACCCATCGGTGCGATGGCCGTGGACATCACGCACGCCCAGACCGACCTGGCCGGCGGCGCTGCCAAGGGCCAGAGCATGCGGGTGTCGTACAGCAAGAATGTGCTCAGTACCGGCAGTAACTTCTCGCTGGCAGCCTATCGGTTTTCCACTCAGGACTACCTGGATTTCAGCAACGCCATCCAACTGCTGGATGCCGAGAAAAATGGCTGGGATTCGAGCATGTTCGGTCGCCCGCGCAGCCGTTTTTCGGTGACCGCCGACCAGAACCTTGGGGCTTGGGGGCAAGTCTCCATCAGCGGTTACGCGCAAAACTACTGGAATCAGCCGGGCAGTGATGTGCAGTACCAGTTCAGCTACAGCAAGCAGTTCAACCGCGTCAGCTTCAGTGTGAATGCCAACCGCAGCCGCATGGGGCTGGGCGACATGGAGAACAGCTTTTTGCTGACCATGAGCATGCCCCTGGATTTCGGCGCGTCGGGTAACACTCCGCAAATAACCGCGCAGGTGGGCCGCGATACCCAAGGCAATTACAGTGAGCAGGCCGGTATCAGCGGCACCGCCGGCCAAGACCGTCAATATGGCTATAGCGCCAATTTCGGCCATGACGGCGCCAACCACAGCAAGAGCGCCGCGCTTAACGGTCAGTACACGGGTGGGCGAGCCATGCTCAGTGCGGCACTGGGGCGTGGCGATGGCTATACCAGCGCCTCGATGGGCGCCAGCGGCACCGTGGTGGCCCATGCAGAGGGCGTGACCATGACGCCGTACCGCGGCGAAACCATGGCGGTGGTCAGTGCGCCGGGTGCCGCGGGCGCCAAGGTTTCGGGGTACCCCGGCCTGACGCTCGACAGTCGCGGCAATGCCGTGGTGCCGTACCTGCGGCCTTATGAGCTGAACGAGGTGGCCATCGACCCGATTGGCAGTTCGCTGGATGTCGAACTCAACGAGACCAGCCAACAAGTCGCCCCACGCGCTGGCGCCGTGGTGCATCTTAAATACACCACTAATCAGGGCCGTGCGGTGCTGCTCAATGTGCGCCTGGACGATGGCAGCAGCTTGCCATTTGGCGCAGGAGTGACCGACGGCGAAGGCGCCTCGGTGGGGATGGTCGGGCAGGGCGGTCTGCTCTATGCCCGGATCAAGCCAGAAACCCGCCAGTTGTTGATCAACTGGGGCAGCAAGACCCATCAACAGTGTGCCCTGATGATTCCTCCCGGCCCCGGCGAGGGCCAGCAATTGCAGCAGGTGGACGCTATTTGCGCCGCCGGCAAACAGGTCGCGGGCAGCACGCCGCCCAACAACATGCAAAAGGTACCGTTATGAACATGGGCGCTTTGATCAAACCCAGCCTAGCGCTGGCGGCACTTTGGGCGATGGCCGATACGGCCATGGCAGTGACCTGTACATATAACAACGGTATCCAGGCCGCAGTGGGCAACATGCCATTGCAGGTCTCGGCGATTACCGTCGGACGTGATGTGCCGGTGGGCGCCGAAGTCTATCGACAGCGCTTCAGCATGGCCTTGGGCCAGGCACCCGAGCTGGACTGCCGGTTTGCTCCGTTTCAACAGTGGACCGAGTTGACGGTCGAGGCGACTTCTGGCTTAGCCAATTGGTCCAGCGGCCCCTATGCCAACAAGGTCTACAGAACCCGAATTCCAGGGCTGGGGGTGGTTATCAATAGTCTCGGCGGCGTGCTGCCCAGGCAAACCAACAAATCCTGGACTGCCTGCACATCGGGCTCTCGCTGCCTGATTCCGTTTGATGGACCTTCGAACTTCGAATTGATACTGATCAAACTAGGGGAAGTAACGCCAGGTGTATTGGCGGGCAGCTCATTGCCGGTCGTGAGCCTGTTTGGCAACTTCGGCGATGCCAGGATGCAGGGTTTCAGGATGGGCATCTCCGGCAGTATCCAGATTGTCTCGCGCACCTGCAGTACGCCGGATGTTTCAGTGCCGATGGGGACGCACTTGACCAATAAGTTCACCGGGCTTAACAGCGCCACAGGGTGGACAGATTTTTCCATCAACTTGAATGATTGCCCGGCGTTCCATGGCACCTATTCCACCACCGGACCTGGCTGGCTTTCGCAAAGTGGTAATTCACCCACCGGCGTTGGCTCCGGCGGAACCCTAGCGGGTAACACCCTGCAATTTCGCATCGACTCCTCGCGCCCGGCGATCAATGCCAGTACGGGCGTGCTGAGCATTGATCCCACAGGCACAGGTAATTCGCCTGCCGCAAGCGGAGTCGGCATCCAAGTAGCGACACTAGACAGTACCCCGGTACCCCTGGGGATGAATCGGGCCAGCGGTATTAACCCACTGTCCTTCGAGTCCAGCTACAACATCCGCTTGCGTGCCCGTTATCTGCAAACCGCCAACCGAGTCACGCCAGGCCCGGCCAATGCGTCGGCGACGTTTACGATTATTTATCAGTGATGAATATGTCACTTATGTTCTGTGCGTTTGGTTTGAAGGGGCAGCCAGGCTGCCCCTCCCACCGTTACTCAAGAACCCGACTTCCGACCGCCGCCATGGCTGTGCTGCCCACCTTTACGGCCGGCTTCCGAGGCTTTTTCACGGTCGTTGGCGAAGTTCCCGCCCGACGCTTGGCCGCCTTTTTTACCGGCTTCGGAGGCTTTTTCGCGATCATTGGCAAAGTTGCCCGGGTTTTTATTACCTGTAGTCATGATAGTTCTCCAGTCGCTAAGTTTGCGTTTCGTTAGTTGGCCGTTTCGCAACGGACACTTATTCCGATATTGGCTTTTTGAAAAATGTTTTACCGATTTTTCTAACCGGCGACGAACGGTAATTTCGCTGAAAAAGTTATACAGAAACTTGGTTGATGCGCCGCTTCGTATAACTTTTATTGCCGGCCAGCGCTTTGATATTAATCAAATCGAAACTGCTGGTTTAGTTAACGGTCCTGCCATTCGTCTTTTTCCTCGCACTCCAAAAAAGGGTGTGGTTCCAACGAGGTTCCTAACCTGTGAACGGGAGCTTTTCAGCCATGAAACACAACCCATCCAACCCACAGTACCGGCCGCTTGAGCAACCAGACGCACCCAATGAAGACGGTTGCGTCATCGGCACTGCCGGGCGCGACGAAGACCCCAACGCGACCACCGATTGGGACCATCCCGACAGCGCCGCAACGCCCGCTGACGCCAGCATCAAGCCCGCCAACGGTACGCCCGGCATCGACGCCGTGCCCGAGTCGGAAAACCACGGCGCCGATTGAGAGAACTGCGCTACAAGTGCCGTTTCGCTTGGCCTGCAGCGCATTACCGCTGGTCGTGAGGCGTCGGTTTATTTTGAAATTTTCCACGCGCAGGCCACTTCCCATGCAAGGTAGGCGCGCATTCCAGCAGGGCGCCTTTTTCCGTAAGCCTGAGGAGATTTGTTCATGTTTCTACATAACAAGCGACTTCAATACACCGTCCGCGTCGCCGAGCCCAATCCGGGCCTGGCCAACCTTTTGCTCGAGCAGTTTGGCGGCGCCCAAGGTGAGTTGGCCGCCGCGTCCCGTTACTTCACCCAAGCCTTGGCGGAAGACGATCCGGGGCGCAAAGATTTGCTGATGGACATCGCCACCGAAGAACTCAGCCATCTGGAGATCGTCGGCTCCATCATCGTCATGCTCAACAAGGGCGCCAAGGGGCGAATGGCCGAAGGCGTGGAAGAGGAGGGCGAGTTGTATCGTGCCCTCAATGGCGCCGGCAATGACTCGCATATCACCAGCCTGCTGTACGGGGCGGGTTCGCCTTTGACCAACTCTGCCGGCGTGCCGTGGACCGCCGCCTACATCGACACTATTGGTGAACCCACCGCAGACATGCGCTCGAATATCGCCGCCGAAGCCCGGGCCAAAATTGTCTATGAGCGGTTGATGAACGTCACCGATGACCCGGGTGTAAAAGATGCGCTGGGTTTTTTGATGACGCGGGAAATCGCTCACCAGATATCCTTCGAAAAAGCGCTGCATGCGATCCAGCCGAATTTTCCCCAGGGCAAGTTGCCGGGCAAACCGGAGTTCACCCAGGTGTACTTCAACATGTCCCAAGGCGCGGAGAACCTGCGCGGGCCCTGGAACCAGGGTGACGGTTGGGAGTTTGTGGAAAACCCACAACCGGCGGTCGATGGCGGTGACGGCACCGCCAGCGTGCAGTTGGACGCCGACGATGAAGCGGTGCTGAGCGCGATGAAAATCCGCACGCTCTCGGACCCCACCAGCGACCCCACCACCGGCGCTGACCTGGGGGCGGGCCTCAAGCCCAAGCCCGACCTTTGATTGAGAACAGCCGCACGCTGAAGGGCGTGCGGTGCTTTCGACTTTCTTGACGAGGACAACGACATGGCAACCCCACAGGAAAACCTGCTCGACTGGCTACGTGATGCCCATGCGATGGAGCAACAGGCCGAGAAAATGCTCAAGGCACAGTCCGAGCGCCTGGAGAATTACCCCCAACTAAAGGCGCGAATCGACGAGCACATTGAGGAAACCCTTGGGCAGCAGCAACTGATTGACGAATGCCTGACGCGTTTGGGAGGCAGTGCTTCGACCCTTAAAGACGTGGGCGGCAAGCTGATGGCTTTCGGTCAGGCGGTCGGTGGCTCGCTGATGAGTGACGAGGTGATCAAGGGCGCGATGGCCGGCTACGTGTTTGAAAATATGGAAGTGGCCAGCTACACGGTGCTCATCGCGGCCGCGAAGGCAGCGGGTGACGCCGAGACACAAGCGGCGTGCGAAAAGATTCTACCCCAGGAAGTCGCCATGGCTCAGTGGTTGCTCGAGCACTTGCCAGAGCTTACGCAAGCGTTTTTGCAACGCTCTGAGGCGCCTGACACACAAGCCAAGCGTTAATGACACGTGCGGTGCCCTTGGGGGGCGCCGCGTCCGCTCGGCACAAGATGGCACTGCGCAGCGTTTTCACGGTCCATGGAACACGTACCACGTATCTGGAGGTGAACCTTGGCGACAAAGAAGAAGCCTGTGGTCGACGGTATGGAATTGGCAATGCTGTCTGCCAGCCGCAAAGACCTGTTCTTTGCGGCCATGCAAGCCAGCCACAGTGCAATGATCGTGACCGACCCCGCGGGGCCTGATAATCCGATCATCTTTGCCAACCAGGCGTTCCTGACCCTGACAGGCTTTGAACTGGACGAAGTGATCGGACGTAATTGCAGGTTCTTGCAGGGGCCTCAAACCGACAAAAACGCGCTGCACCAGGTGCAGCGCGCGGTTGAGCAGCACCATGAGGCCTGTGTCGAGGTGCTCAACTACCGCAAGGATGGCTCGACCTTCTGGAACGAGCTGTTCATTTCGCCGTTGTTCAACGAACGTGGGCAACTGGTGTATTTTTTCGCATCGCAGCTGGACGTGAGCCGGCGTCACGATGCCGAACAGCGCGTGCGTCGCGCACAAGACCTGGAAGCGCTGGGGCAACTGACCGGTGGCATTGCCCATGACTTCAATAACCTGCTGCAAGTGATGATGGGTTATCTCGACTTGATCCAGCAGAGCGCCAAGCGCCCCGGTAGCGATCCGCAGCGCATCGTCAACAGTGCCAGCCGTGCCAGAGCAGCGGCGGAAAAAGCTCAGACCCTGACCCAGCAGTTGCTGGCGTTTTCGCGCAAGCAACGGCTCGACAGTCGGGTGATCAACTTGAACAGCTTGCTCAGCCGCCCCGAATTCATGGCACGTGCGCTGCAGGGCGTCGAGTTGCATGTAGAACTTGCCGACGATTTGTGGAACTGCCGCATCGACCCTGTCCAGGCGGAGCTGGCAGTGCAGCACCTGTTATCCAATGCCCAGGATGCTTTGCGCGGGCGTGCGGACCCAGCGGTAACCGTCCAGACCTGCAACGTCCAGGTACCGGGCGATGTCGGTGCCGAGCGTGATGGGTTGACCGAGGGCTGTTACGTGAGCATTTCGGTCTCGGATAACGGCAACGGCATCGACGCAGGTATTCAGGACAAAGTCATGCAGCCGTTCTTCACCACCAAGGAAGAAGGCCAGGGCTCGGGCCTGGGGTTGTCGATGGTGTACGGCTTCGTCAAGCAATCGGGCGGCACGGCGCGGATTCATTCAGACCCGGGCATCGGTACGACGATTCGCTTGTACTTTCCTGCAGATGACAGCCAGCTGTGGGTCGAGCAGCCCCCCACAGCCATCTCACCGCAAGGTAACGAACGCATCCTGATCGTGGAGGACCGGCCCGAGGTGGCCGAGTTGGCGCAGGTCATTCTGTCTGACTACGGTTACCACACGGACATCGCCCTCAATGCCGCCGAGGCGTTGGGCATGCTCAAGCAGGCGACGTATGACCTGGTGTTCAGTGACTTGATCATGCCCGGCGCGATGAATGGCGCAGCGTTGGCGCGGGAGGTGTCGCGCTTGTATCCGCACATCAGGATCTTGCTGACTACCGGCTATGCGAAAGACGCATTGGCCCGCGCGGAGATAGAGGTGCATGAGTTCGAGTTGATTCCCAAGCCGTATCAGCCTGCTGATTTGCCGCGCAAAATCCGGGCGGTGCTCGATGCCTGATCGAGCAGGCCAATGCGCTCAAAATGTGGGAGCGGGCTTGCCCCAATGCCATTCAGTTAAGCGCAATCCCCTGTGGGAGCTGGCTTGCCTGCGATAGCGGCGGGTCAGTCAACATCAATGTTGGGTGGGCCGACGTCTTCGCGGGCAAGCCCGCTCCCACAGGAGATCTTTGTTGCTTTGAGCATTGCATCCCTCGAGGGCGCCGCCCACAAAGCTACCTCAGCACCGCCAGCGCCAGGTCAAGCGCCAGCACCAACACAATCGAAAACCCGAATATCCTGCGTGCCCAGCCGGTCGGGTCAGCGAGGCGTGTACCGCTGGCCGCGAGAGTTAGCCAATAACCCCCCAGCCCGAGCATCACTACGAAATACAACGCCGCCATCTGCGCCACCGCGCCTAGCATCAGGGCGCTGGCGAGGAAGGCCAGCATGTACGCCTGGATCTGCCGATGGGCTTGGGCCAGGCTCAACAGCGGCAGGCCTGCGGCGCGGAAATCCTCGCGGCGCATCACGGTGATGGCGTGTGAATGCGGCATCTGCCAACAACAGAACACCGCGATCAGTAGCATGGCCGTGAGGTCAAACCGCCCGGTGACCGCGCAATAGCCGATCACCGGTGGCATCGCCCCGGAGACGCTGCCGATCAAGGTGGCCCAGTGGGAGCGTCGCTTGAGCCAGTAGGTGTAGACCCCCGCATAGATCACCAGCCCGACCATTGCCAGCCCACACGCCAGCGCATTGCTGCCGGCCCACAGCAAGCCAAAACCGCAGGTGCCCAGGACGATCCCATAGCCTGCGGCAGTGGACACGCTGATGGTGCGCAGTGCCAATGGCCGATGACAGGTGCGCACCATGCGCCGGTCGATGTCGCGGTCAATGCAGTTGTTGACGACACAGCCGCAACCGATCACCAGGGCCGTGCCGAGCAGTGTGGCAAGCCCGTGCGTCACCGAGGCCACATGCCCGCTGGCGGCGAGCAGGTAACCGCCCAGCACCGACGCCAGGTTACCGACAATAATGCCCGGCTTGGTCAGCTCGATAGCGGTATTGAACAGCCCCCGCCAGTGTTTCAGTGCGCCAGCATGTTGTGATGAATACTGTCCATGATCCATAACGAAAGCCCCACCAACAGAAGAATGATGACCGCCGAGAAAATCAGCGCAATCAGGTTCCAGCGTTGTTCTTCGGCCGTGTCCAGGTGCAGGAAGAACTTGAGGTGGACCACGATTTGTATCGCGCCCAACGCCACTACCAACCAGGCGGTGACGGTGCGCGGCAGTGACGGGAACATCACCAGGGCGAACGGAATCAGGGTGAGCAGTACTGACACCAGGAACCCGACCAGATAGGAGCGACTGCTGCCATGGCTGGTACCGGCACTGCTGTGAAGCGAGCTTTGCTTGTACATGTCACACCACCCCCAACAGATAGACCACGGTAAAGACGCAGATCCACACCACGTCCAAAAAGTGCCAGAACAGGCTCAGGCAACTGAGCCGGGTGGCGTTGGTGCTGGTCAGGCCGCGTTGCTTGACCTGGACCATCAGCACCGCCATCCAGATCAGCCCGGTCAACACGTGCGCGCCGTGGGTGCCCACGAGGGTGAAGAAGGCCGTCAGGAAGCCGCTGCGGTCCGGCCCGTAGCCTTCTTCGATCAGGTGGTGGAATTCGTTGATCTCCATGGCGATAAAGCCCGCGCCCAACACGAACGTGAGCCCCAGCCAGCGCAGCACATCGCGTTGCTTGCCATGGTTCATGGCGAGCATGGCGTAGCCGTAGGTGATACTGCTCAACAGCAGCAGCATGGTTTCGGCCAGCACATAGGGCAGTTCGAAAATATCCATGCTCGACGGCCTGCCCGCCACGCTGTCGCGCAATACGGCGTAGCCGGCGAACAAGGTCGCGAACAGGATGCAGTCGGTCATCAGGTAGATCCAGAACCCGAACAGGCTCAGGGAACCGGCGTCTTCATGCCCTTGTTCGTGGGTATGGGCAATGTCTTTTTCCATAACGATATTGGACATGGGTCAAGCCTCCGCCAGGTCTTTGAGACGGGCCGTTTCGATGCGCGCGACTTCCTGGGCGGGCACGAAGTAATCGGTGTCTTCGTCGTAGCTGCGCACCACGAACGCGACCACCGAGGCCACCAGGCCGAACGCCGCCAACCACCAGATGTGCCACACCAACGCAAAGCTGCAGACCAGCGCAAACAGGCTGATGACCAGGCCCGACGCGGTATTGCGCGGCATATGGATGCTCCGATAGTCGGTGTGGCTCAGGGTGCTGACGCCGCGCTCCTTCATGCCCCAGTACGCGTCCAGGTCATTGACCTTGGGCTGCTCGGCGAAGTTGTACAGCGGCGGGGGAGACGCGGTGGCCCATTCCAGGGTGCGCCCGTCCCACGGATCGCCGGTGCGGTCGCGGTATTGATGACGGTTGCGGATGCTGACAAACAATTGCAAGGCTTGCGCCGCCACGCCGCAGAGGATGATTGCCACCCCCACCAGCTCCAGCAGCAGCCAGGGCCGCCACTCGGGGTTGTCGAAATGATTGAGACGGCGCGTCATGCCCATGAAACCCAGCACGTAGGAGGGCATGAACGCGAAATAAAAGCCCACCAGCCAGCACCAGAAGGCGATGCGGCCCAGCTTGTCGTTCAAGCGGAAACCGAACGCCTTGGGGAACCAATACGTCAGGCCGGCCATATAGCCGAACACCGCACCACCGATGATCACGTTGTGAAAGTGCGCGATCAGGAACAGGCTGTTGTGCAGCAGGAAATCGGCCCCGGGCACCGCCAGCAGCACCCCGGTCATGCCGCCGATGCTGAAGGTCACGATAAAGCCCAGGGTCCACAGCATGGGCGTTTCGAAGCGCACACGGCCGCGGTACATGGTGAACAGCCAAGTGAAGATTTTCACCCCGGTCGGCACCGCGATGATCATCGTCATGATGCCGAAGAACGCGTTGACGTTGCCCCCCGCGCCCATGGTGAAAAAGTGATGCAGCCACACGATGAACGACAACACGGTGATCGCGATGGTCGCCCATACCAGCGACACGTAGCCGAACAGCCGCTTGCTGCTGAAGGTGGCGGCAATCTCGGAAAACACCCCGAACGCGGGCAGGATCAGGATGTACACCTCCGGATGCCCCCAGGCCCAGATGAGGTTCACGTACATCATCGGGTTGCCGCCGGCCTCGTTGGTGAAAAAATGCATGCCCAGATAGCGGTCCAGGGTCAGCATCAGCAGGGTGGCGGTGAGGATCGGGAATGCCGCCAGAATCAGCACCGAGGTGCACAGCGCGTTCCAGGTGAACACCGGCATCTTGAACAGCGTCATGCCTTCGGTGCGCATCTTCAGGATGGTGACGAAGAAATTCACCCCCGTGAGCAGCGTGCCGATACCGGATATCTGCAATGACCAGATGTAGTAATCCACGCCGACGCCGGGGCTGTAGCCCAGCTCGGATAACGGCGGATACGCGACCCAGCCGGTGCGCGCGAACTCACCGACCCCCAGCGAAATATTCACCAGCGCCGCACCCACCACGAACAGCCAGAAACTCAGGGCGTTGAGAAACGGATAAGCCACATCGCGAGCGCCGATCTGCAACGGCACGACGATATTCATCAAGCCGACCACGAAGGGCATGGCCATGAAGAAGATCATGATCACACCGTGGGCGGTGAAGATCTGGTCGTAATGTTCCGGCGGCAGGTAACCCGGCCCGCCGCTGGCGGCCATGGCTTGCTGGGTGCGCATCATGATCGCATCAGAAAACCCGCGCAGCAGCATCACCAGGGCGACGACGATGTACATGCAACCGATCTTCTTGTGGTCCACCGAGGTGAACCACTCGCGCCACAAATAACCCCACTTGCGTTTCCAGGTGATCGAGCCCACCAGCGCCACCCCGATCAGGCCCACGACGGCCAGGGTGTACATCACAATGGGTTCAGTGGTTGGGATCGCGTCCCACGACAGTTTTCCGAACATGGTTACCGCTCCTCAGCCAGCAGACTTGGGTGTTGATCGGTGCGTTGTGCAGCGTCGCTCAATGGCGAGCGCCGGGGTTTATTGGCCTTGTTCATGCCCTCGTATTTATCGACGATGTCCAGGAACAAGCGCTCCTGTACCGCCGAGTAATAGGTCACCGGGTGCTTGAGGGTGGGCTTGGCCAATTGCGCGTAAGAGCTATGGTCCAGAGAAGTGGCCGCGCCCTTGACCTTTGTCACCCAGGTTTGAAAGTCGGCAGTGCTCAGGGACAGCGTGGTGAAATGCATGTCGGAAAAACCGGGGCCGTTGTAGTTGGCGGCAATCCCTCTGAACTCACCGGTTTCGTTGGCGATCAGGTGCAACTTGGTCTGCATGCCGGCCATGGCGTAGATCTGCCCGCCGAGTGCGGGAATAAAGAACGAGGTCATGGCCGCGTCGGAGGTGACGGTGAAACTCACCGGCGTGTGCACCGGCAGGGCCAGTTCGTTGACGCTGGCGATGCCCAGGTCAGGGTAGATAAACAGCCACTTCCAGTCGGTGGCCACCACCTGCACATTGATCGGCGGGGTGTCTGATTCCAGCGGGCGATAGGGGTCGAGTGCGTGGGTGGTCTCCCAGGTCACCCACCCCAGGACGATGATGATCAGCAGGGGAACGCCCCATACCACCGCTTCGATTTTGTGTGAACTGGCCCAGCGGGGGGAGTAACGCGCTTTTTTATTGGTGGCGCGGTAGCGGTAGGCGAAGACAAACATCATCACAATCACCGGAACGACCACCAGCAGCATCAGGCCCGTAGCGAGAATAATCAGGTCGCGCTCATCGGTTGCTACTTGCCCCTTGGGGTTGAATACCACCAGGTTGCAACTGGTGAGTAAGAAGAGGCTGGTGATAGTGACCAGGCAATAACCCATCGCTCGTTTCATGCCTTGCTCCTGTATTGGAAACTTGCGTTTTGCTGTGCCGAATCTGTGCTCGCGCGTTAACTAAGCGAAGCGCTTGTTAACACCAGGAGCCATCAGGTGATAAACATTCGGCAATAAGCTGCCGTCAGTAGATAAAGTGCGTCTACTGTCCGGTTCTATTGGCTTTTTCTGCCGCTCTGCAGGGCGCATTTCGCCGCGCTCCCGAACATTTTGAATAGAGCCCGATGGGTTGGTTTAACAATTTGTTTCCTCGCCTGACGAACGGTTTAACAGGCGAAACGGTAAAGGGTTTTTATCGGTGCATGATGGAGGTGGCCTTGCAGAAAGTCTGAATTCTGGTTAGGGATTTCAGTCGTTAGTTGATGGCCAACCCCACTAACGGTTTTGGAGAAGCGCTATGTTTATACGTGGCAACACCTATAAAGCCTGGGTCTCAAAAGCACTGGAAGAAAAATGCTTCACCCGGGAAGTCGAAAACGGCTGCCATATCGAAGTCAGGGCCCGAGAGCGGGACGATGCTGATATTGAAGTGCTGCTCTGTGTTTATACCGCGACGGGACAATGTGTGGTTGAACGCATCAAGCAGTTGCCGGGTGCCGAATGGACGGTGAATGACGCGCTCAAACGCGGTATTGACCAGGCGGAACGGATTGCCGGAGGTGAGTCCGGCCGACTGCCCTGTGCTGACGCTCACGTGCACGACGACGATTGAGTGGCTCCGCGATCTTGAATGTAGGAGCTGGCTTGCCTGCGATGACGGCCTGACAGCCGACGAGGACTTTGGTCCGACAGGCAAGCTTGGACCTCGGTGCGTCAGTTAGACAAGCGTCGGCTGCCAGGCCGTCACGGGAGCAAGCTCCCTCGCCACAGGGTGTAGCGTCGCGGCAAAATAAAAAAGCCCGCACAGAGTGCGGGCAAGACAGGAGTTTTTACCAAGAGCCTGGAGTGAACAGACTCAGTATTAAGAAACAGAAGAAGCATGAACCGTTTTATTTTTTTAATGCGAGGCCGACGAACGGTAGTGCGACAGAAAGTGCGTGATCGTCGTCATTAAAAGATTAAAATTTCTGAACCTTCGTTCTGAGCAAATAACAAAAAATCAGAAGGAGAGGTTATGAAAAATTCTTTATATGTCATCGAGTACGAATACCACCACGAGCCTAAGTCTTTCATTATAAGAGCCGAGGTGATGAATAACGCAGAGGCGTGGCATTGGGCCTGTTGCGATGCTGGAATTGGCATTATTCCCAGGTCGCGTAATGAAAAGATCAAACGCATCAGTAAACCGCTGGCCGAGCGCTACGGTCTTGAGAATGTAAGATGGCGCCCGTCTGGGAGTATCCCGTTTATTGCAAAGCCCTATGTGCCGCCGCCACCCGAATGAATGTGTTTTTAATGGGCGGGGTTTATGCGGGTGGCGGTAGGGGCGAGGCGAGTGTTTACTGTTTTTTGCGTCGCTCCTGCAACATGCACAACTTTTGCACGCTGCGTTGAAGTGCCTCTTTCATAAGGTCGGCTGCATAGTGTTGCTTGCACGCTGGACAGAGCATGTCAGAGGCCGACGACACTAGAAAGTCGGGGTCATCCAGCGTCGATTCGTAGGGTTGTTTACATTGCAGGCAACTTCGGTTCGCTTGTAGATGGGGCACATCGATTCCTCCCTGAATGAACGGCCACTCTCGATTAAGAAGTGGGCGTTTTCAACTGCTAAAGAGGAAGAATTCAAACAAGCGATTAGTTGATGTTTTAATGCCAGTATCGAGAGGCGGCGGGGAGGGGATGGCGCTTGGACGGCTGTCGATGTTTTAGAACCCTGGCAGGTTTATCGACAGGCGCGTCCTCACTCTCTGCTCTGTGGGTTCAGCAGTTGGGTTTTCTGCTGCGGGTTTTTTGCCCGGCGGCGGTCGCCTGGCGCTTTGATCGGTCCGGGTTGGGCGGGGTGACGCTACTTGCTATCGAGCCTGCCAGGCCGTCATTCGGCGGGGTTGTCAGCTCCTCCCTGGCTTGTAACCAGTGCACGAAATCCTGACCATCAGGCTTCCCTTGCTGTTCCCAAATGCGGTACGCGGTGAGTCGGATCGTTTCTTCGTCCATTGTGAGGCTCCCCTATTGAATAAAAGGTGCTAGGAGTGAATGAAGCTGCTCACGAAGTCCGCCTTGACCACGGGAAGTTCGATCCCATGGATCAAGCCGGCGGTCAGCGCTTGTTGCGGATCAAGAATGCGTGGCGCGGCGATCAGGTACTTTTCGGTCTCCAGTTTTTCGACAGCATCGGCGGTGCGCTCGGCCACGATGCGTGCGTACAACTGCAAGTCGTAATCGAGGCTCATCGCATATTCGGACATGCGCGAGTGGTCAACCGCGCCTTGCACATGCCAGTGGAAGGGGTGGAACAGGAATTTGCTGTGCTTGCAGGCGGTTCTGCGCTCACCGGCCAGGAAAATGATATTGCCCATGGATTCCACGGTGCCGAGGTTATGGGTATGCACCGGAATCGGCAGGGACAATAAAAAGTTGTACATCGTAAAGCCGTAGCTGCATTCACCACCCATTGTGGCGATATTCAGTACCAGGCCCTGGGCATCTTGTTGTACGGCCAACGAGGCTTTTTCAATCAGTTGGCTGCACGTAGAAGCGGTGACCGGTGCGGTGAAGTTGATAATGTGTAAAGGCATGGTGTCCCTCATCAATGAAAGCAGGGGAGCATGGCTCCCCTGCATCAAGCACATCAGCTTTTGCGTCCGCCGCCGTGGCTGTGTTCGCCACCTTTACGCCCGGCTTCGGAAGCTTTTTCACGGTCATTGGCAAAATTGCCGCCACTGTTCTGGCCGCCTTTGCTGCCCGCCTCGGCGGCGCGTTCGGGGTCATTCTTGAAATTGCCCCCGCTGTTCTGGCCGCCTTTGCTGCCGGCTTCAGCGGCGCGCTCGGGATCATTCTTGAAGTTCCCGCCACTGTTTTGGCCACCTTTGCTGCCGATCTCCTGGTAGAACTCTTTGTCATGGGACGCAGAAGTGGCTTCGCCGCCTTTTTTACCGGCTTCGCTGACGCTCATCTGGCCTTGCTTGTCTTGAGTAGTCATGTTCAGTTACCTCGTCGTTATGTCGGTAATGTAACGTTCACTTCGATTGTGCTGGAAACGTGCACTTAGGCGCGTGAGTCAAGCTGCACGGTTATAAGTGCCTTTCACACAAGGGTGGCGTTTTAGATGCACTTATCGTGGCTTCGGCTTGTTCAGCAAGTTGCTGATGTTCGTAACACGCAGACGTATTAGAACGCAGGCCAGTCCTTGCTTTAGTTTGCACTTCTACAATCGGCCTGCGAGCTGGCTCGCCGCGCTGATTATCAATGGACGCACGCATGATGAATGCCCTTTGTTAACGAACGGAACAGCGGTACTGCCCGTGTGGTCAGGACTTACGTCCACCACCATGACTGTTCTGGCCGCCTTTACGCCCGGCTTCCGAGGCTTTCTCGCGGTCGTTGGCGAAGTTGCCGCCAGAGGCCTGTCCACCTTTCTTTCCCGCCTGTGATGCTTTTTCGCGATCATTGGCAAAGTTTCCAGGGTTTTTATTGCTCGTCGTCATAACAATACTCCCAGTTTTGAAATGTCGTTTCGCTAGTTGCCCGTTTATGCAACGGACATCTTTTCTGATAGGGGCAAGTGCGCAGATGTTTTGAAATTTTTTAAAAAGGGCGATGAACGGTAGAGTGGTAGATGAAACTTGTACAACTAGGCTCAAGAAGTGCCGCTTCGTATAAGTTTTGTCGCGTCGATTGATATTGAATTAATGGCGACCTTAACGATTGGTTTAGCATTCAATACCCTGTTTGATAGTGGTCATTAAAGGCGCTGGCTACTCTGGCCGGCGCTCAGCCGCACACTCTGTTGCTGCAGCCCGCACAGACTGCTTGTATGCTGGCACTCTGGAACCGGTTGCCCCTGTGAGTACCGACGTTCGAATGATGGCTGGAACGGAAACCGGACTTCCTTAAGGTGCTGACGTGAAGCGTGATACCCGTCTTGTGATGCTGTTGCTGTTGGTGATCGGCTGTTCCCTGACTTCGCTGACGATTTGGAAAGTCCTGTCTTCCCGCGACCGTGCGCTGGCGGAAGTGGATGTGCATGGCTTGAACCTGACCCAGGCCCTTAACACCTATACCGAAGGCATCGTGCGGCAAAGCTCGTTGCTGTTGCTGGGGCTGGTTGAGCGCCTGGAAACCGAAGGCAGTGGGCCGGTGCAAATCCAGCGAATCAGCACGCTGATCAACCTACAGCAGCCGCTGATGCCGCAGCTCAGCGGCATCACCATTTATGATCATCAGGGCCGGTGGCTGCTGTCTTCCAATCGTGCGATTCCGGAGGGCGCCAATAGCAGTGATCGGGCCTATTTCATCCACCATCGCGACGATCCGAGCGCTGAACCTTTTATTGGCCCGCCGATTCAAAGCCGCGCCAACCATGAATGGGTGGTGACCATCAGCCGCCGTTTCAACGACGCGGCCGGCAACTTCGCTGGCGTGGTCGCTGTGACCCTGGGGGTGGAAAACTTTCTGCGGGTATTCGGTAAACTCGATGTGGGCCAGGAGGGCGCCATCGGCCTGTCCTACGCCGACGGCACGTTGCTGGTGCGTTACCCCTTCCGCGAGCAGGACATGGGCCGCAACTTTTCCACCTCGCCTATTTATTCCAAGTACCTCGTCGACCAGCCTGTGGGCACTGCGGCCTATACCTCCAGCCTGGACGGGGTAGAGCGACTCTATGCCTTTCGCAAAAGCGAAACCCTGCCGCTGATCACCACGGTCGCGTTGGGCAAGCACGAAGCCCTCGCGGCGTGGCGCATCGAGGCGGCACTGTCAGCGGTCGTGATAGCGGGGCTGTTGGGGCTGACGGGGCTGATCGGCTGGTTTCTGATCCTGGATATCCGCAGGCGAACAGCGGCCGAAGAGGCGTTGCGTGTCGCCCAGCAACAGTTGCTCGACTCCAATCGGCAATTGGCGCTATTAGCGAAAAAGGATGCGCTGACCGGCCTCGCCAACCGCCGCTGTTTTGACGAAACGCTGGCCCTGGAAGCGCGCCGGGCGCAGCGCGAGGGTACGTCACTGGCATTGCTGATGATCGATATCGACCATTTCAAACGCTTCAACGATGCCTTTGGTCACGTCGCGGGAGATGCTTGCCTGCAGGCGGTCAGCACGTTATTGGAAACGTGCGTGCGGCGGCCCTCGGACCTGGTGGCGCGCTATGGCGGAGAAGAAATGGCGGTCGTCATGCCCGCGACTGACAGTGCAGGCGCTGCGGTGGTCGCGCAACGCATTCTTTCGCGCCTACAGCAGGAGAACATCACACACCCAGGCAGCCCCTTCGGGCGCGTGAGTGTGAGCATCGGCGTTGCGACGGGCCTGGGCTCACGGCTGGAGCCGGTGTTGGGTTTGGTCGAGGCGGCTGATGCAGCGCTTTACGGTGCGAAGGCGGCGGGGCGCAATGGGTTCAACGTGCACCCTGCGGACGTGACTTCGGGCGGCTGAAACGGCTTTTACCTGGGTATGCGCGGCTCACATCCCAAGCGTCGGGATCATGAGTTCGCCGCACTCCATCAGTTGGCCAGCAGTGACTTGCAGCTGCGGGGTGGGTTTGGCCGCATAGCCTGCGATGAAGCCGGCACTTAGCAGTGCCAGGCAGAGGACGGCTTTTTTCACAAGCATGCGCAGGGTCTCGATCGGTTCAAAAGGGTGAACCACAGATTGTGCATTCGAGAAAAGGTTCCTGGCCGCGCAGAGGGCTTTCTGCCTTCTTCTTTCTGTAGGAGCGAGCTTGCTCGCGAAAAACCTCAACGATAACGCGTGCTCCCTGAATAAGCGCGGCGCCTGTGAGTGTTTCGCGAGCAAGCTCGCTCCTACAAAAGGTATCGTCAGCGAATGAACCTGACGTACACACGTTCAGGGTCGTTATCGTCCAGATTCTCGATCTGCCCGCTGGGAATAAAGCCGGCTTTCGTCAGCAGGGCCTGGGACGCGCCGTTGGAGGCATTGGTCGACGCGAACAGCTTGGGCGTCTTGCAGGCCGCTTCGGCCGCTGCCAGCAGACGAAGGGCGACGCCTTGGCGTTGGTACAGCGGTGAAACCACCACCAGCGCTATAAACCCATGGTTGAAAAAATCGTGGGTGAGCACCAGGTAGCCGGCGCACACGTTAGCGTTGGCGGCTACCAGGCATTGCTGGCGAACCACGGCATCATAGATAAACACACGACGGCTGGCATGCTCGGTTGCGTAGGCATCCAGTGCGACCAAGGCATGCACATCGTCGGGGATGGCTTGGCGGATCAGCCAGTGTGGAGCAGCGGGAGGCAGAAGGTATTCAGCCATGGTCGTGGAGCATCCTCTGTTTGAACATTTGACCCCACGTGCTTGATGACAGTCCCTTGTGCATTGATGAGGCGATGCTATCGCCCGCTATAGCACAGTTACAGGGGGCGAAGGGGTTACGTTTGTTGGCCTGGTTGCGGTCGTTGTTTAGAAATGTTTATGTGTTCCAATGGTTATCTCGACTTGCGCAGGAAGCGCATCGGCCGAGGCCATTCAGTCTTTTAACAGATACATCCCAAGGAGTAACACCATGCAAGGAAGCACATCGTTCAAGTACCTGGCGTTTTCGTTGATCCCGTTGATTGCCGCCTGTACCACGCCCACACGCCAATCCGCCGTCCTCCCTGCGCCACCCTTGCAGTTCGATAACTGCGCGGTTGGCTGCCCCACCGGCGGCAGCCCAGTGACGTTGAACCGCCAGGCCTACACGTTGAACAACAACGGTTCGACCAAGTTTGCCAATTGGGTGTCCTACAAGATCACTAAAGCCACCGCGGCCAGCGGGCGTTCCCGTGACTGGCGCACCGACCCGGATATTCCAGCCGGGGAGACCCTGGACCCGGTGGATTACAACGGTGCCAACGTCGCGCTCAAAATCGACCGTGGGCATCAGGCCAACCTGGCGTCAATGGCCGGGGTGGCCGACTGGCAAACGCTCAACTACCTGTCGAACATTACCCCGCAAAAGGCCGAGCTCAACCAGGGGCCGTGGGCGCGTCTGGAAGACCAGGAGCGCACTCTGAGCAAGGAGCCAGGCGTCGATCAGGTCTATGTGGCCACCGGGCCGCTGTATGAGCATTTTGTCGGCTCGTTGCCGGGTACGAACAAAGTGCACACCATCCCCAGTGGCTATTGGAAAATCATCGTGGTCGGCAGTTCGCCGGAAACGGGCCTGTACGCCTCATTCGTGATGAACCAGGAAACCCCCAAAGGCGCAGACTTCTGCGATTACCAGGTCACCGTGGAACACATCGAAGAGCGCTCGGGGCTGACGTTCTGGAGCACCTTGCCGCAAGCGATGCAAGCCACGCTGAAGGCCAGGCAGGGTCAGTTGCCGAGTCGGATCGGCTGTAGCCGAACCAAAGCCTGACGCCTAGTCGGCACACACCAACGAGGGCCTGCGGCTGTTGTTCTTGCCCAGGCGCTCATGCGTGGCGACGTCTGTGGCCTGTTCACGCAGTGCGTCTTCGAGCGCTTGCAAATGCTTGGAAAGGATTTTCACCGACCCACTCGGGTTGGCGGGGTCGAAGGGGATCCGACCGTTGGCAATCAGCACCATGGCCAGTTCCCAGGCGCGTTGTGAGTCGTTCATGACAGGGATTCCTTCTTCAGCGTGATCGATATAGAGCTGTGACCCGCTGCCAGCGCCCGGGTATCAACTGGGTTGCTGCCGAAATTTCGATCATTTCACCGATTCAGCGGCGCTGGAACCATCATCTTTTTAGATGGTGGCCGGGACGCGTCGAAAGAATGAACCTGAGCGGCACGGTGCTCACCTAATCCGTATGAATCGGTCGTTTCCCATTCACTGTTCCGAGGGGCAACCATGGACTCTGTACTGCGGGCTGTGGCGATTTACCTGGTGCTGCTGGTGCTGTTCAAAGTTGCCGGCAGGCGCACGCTGGCCGAGCTCACCACCTTTGACCTGGTTTTGTTGATGGTCATCGGCGAAGCCACCCAGCAGGCGTTGCTGGGCGAAGATTTCTCGATGACCAACGCCGTGCTGGTCATCGCTACCCTGATTGCCATCGACATTGGCTTCTCGCTGGCCAAGCAGCGTTCAGCCTGGTTCGCGCGGGTGCTCGATGGCGGGCCGACGGTGCTGGTCGAGCAGGGCCAGGTGCTGCATAAACGGCTCAAGCATGCGCGGCTGGACGAGGGTGACATTCTTGAGGCGGCCCGGTCCACCCAAGGGCTTGTCGAGCTCAAGCAGATCCGCTTCGCGATTCTTGAGCGCAACGGCAAGATCTCGGTGATCCCGTTTGATTGATACGCGGCCCCCATTCGTCAGCCAAGGGTCTGTTTTTTGAACGCACGCGCCTCTGTACCAGACAGATAGATCATGGGCGGACGAATGTTGCTGTCGTCACGCGGATATCACTCACTCGCCAGCAGGTGAACCTTCATGAAGAAGCTTTATATGTGCCTGGGCCTGTGCAGCGCATTCATGCTGCACGGCTGTTTTGACAACGCCGACAACGCCACTAAAGACAACAACAGTGGCACCCAGTCGTCGGTGCAGATGCAGGAAGGTAAGGCGGACGAAAATAAATAGCGCGGCCTTGTAGCCGACGCTTATCTACCTGAATGCTCATCGCCCAAATGTGCGAGCTGGCTTGCCTGCGATGTAAACACCTCGGTTCATCAGGAAAACCGAGTCGATGCATTCGCAGGCAAGCCAGCTCCCACAGTTGATCGCGACCGATCAGCGCATATGCAGGATGATCGGGCTACTGCTCGCCGGGTCGGTATGCCCACGCAACTTGCCCACGGCCTTCGCATCGACCGCACCGCCGTGGTTGCCCCAGGTACCGCGCACGTAGCTCAGCACGTCGGCGATTTCCGAGTCGGACAATTGCTCCCGGAACGCTGGCATGCGGTAGGCATCCGGCAGGCCGGCGGTGATCACGCGCTGTGAGCCATTGAGCGTGATGTTGATCGCGGACGCATCTTCCTTGGCCAGGGCCGAGGTAGCGCCGGCCAGAGGCGGCATCCAGTCGGGTTGGCCTTTGCCGTCGAGCCCATGGCAGGAGGCGCAGCGGGTGGCGTACGTGTGAGCACCGGGGACATCCGAGCGCGCCGTTACCGGCTGATATTGCCAGGGGCTGCCGTCACGCTGGGGGTCGCCGGGCAGTGACTTGAGGTAGCGAGCGATCGCGGCCAGGTCATCGTCCTGCATGAACTGCGTGGAGTTGTTGAAGGCTTCGGTCATCGAGCCATAGACCACGGCATGCTGGTTGCGACCGGTCTTGAGGAACTGCACGATCTGTTCCTCACTCCAGCGCCCCAGGCCGGTGTTGTGGTCCTGGCGCAGGCTGGGGGCGTACCAGCCGTCGAGCAGGGCACCGGCCAGGAACGGCGCGCCGGATTCGTCCAGGGCCTTTTCGTTGAACGCCAGCCCCCGTGGCGTGTGGCAACTGCCGCAGTGGCCGGGGCCTTGGACGATATAGGCGCCCCGGTTCCACAGTGCGTCCTGGCCGGGCTTGGCGGCATAGGTCGCGGTCGGTGCAAACACACCGTTCCACAGGGCGATGGGCCAACGCAGGTTGAGCGGCCAGGGAATGTCGCTGGGGATATTAGGCTGGTTGGCCGGTTGCACGCCTTTCATGAAAAACGCGTACAGCGCCTGGATGTCATCGTCGCTGAGCTTCACATAAGACGGGTAGGGCATGGCCGGATAGAGTCGTCGCCCACCCGGTGCTACGCCGTGGCGTACGGCGCGGTCGAAGTCGGCCAGGCTATAGGTGCCGATACCATGCTCGCGGTCGGGGGTGATGTTGGTGGCGTGGATCGCCCCCAGCGGTGTGGCCATTTCCAGGCCACCAGCGAATGGCTGCTTGCCGGCCAGGCTATGGCAGGCCACGCAGTCACTCACTCGCGCGACGTATTCGCCGCGACTGACCAAGGCGGGGTCGAAACTCGTGGCCTGTTGCTGTTCAAAAGGCGAGGCAGGCTCGCGGGTGACGTACCAGGCCAGCAGGCCGGCGGCGACCACGCAGGGCAGCACCAGCCACCCTGCGGTTCTTGCGAATCGGCGGTTATTCATGGGCATTCCCTGTCGGTTAGCTGAAGGTGTAACGGCTCAAAGGCAGACTGCGGATGCGTTGGCCGGTCAGCTGCGCCACGGCATTCGCCACGGCCGGGGCCACAGCCGGCAACGGCGGTTCGCCGATACCGCCCATTTTTTCTCCGCTTTCGACGATCTTCACGTGTACCTGCGCCATACGCGAAGGCGGCAGCACCGGATAAAGGTCGTAGTTGCGCGCCCTTGGCTTGCCATCCACGTATACCGCTTCCTCCAACAAGGTTTGCGACAGTCCCAAGGCCACGGCACCGTTGACTTGCGCTTGCACAATCGCCGGGTTGACGATGCTGCCCGGGTCAATCGCTTCCCAGATGTGATGAACCTTGACCTGGCCGTTCTCGATCGACACCTCGGCCACCACCGCTGCATGGGAGCCAAACGGCGAGGCCATGGCTACGCCGCGTGCACGGCGGGTGCCGTCTTCGGCGGTGTAGGGCCCACGCTTCCAACCGCCAGACAGCTCGGCGGCCGCTTGCAGCAGGGTGGTCAGGCGCGGGTTGTCGCGCAGCAGGTGCAGGCGCAGTTCATAGGGATCATGGCCGCCTTTGTCGGCCAGTTCGTCCAGGAAGGCTTCGTAGAAAAAGTCATTGAGCGAGTTACCCACCGAGCGCCAATAACCGAGCATGGCCGGGCCTTTGACGTAAATCTGCGCGATGCGTTTGTTGGGTATCGCGTAGCTCTTGCCCGACAACCCTTCCAGGGCAGTAGGGTCGATGGCGTCGCCCTGTTTGCCGGCGATGGCTTCGGTGGGGCCTTCGGTGGCGCTCACCGCTTCGATGGCTACGGGCAGGCCTTTGTCATCCAGCGCGGCGCGGAACTTGACCACGGCGACCGGGCGCAATACATCGCGCACGAATTCTTCTTCACGGCTCCAGATCAGCTTGATCGGCCGGCCCACCGCCTTTGCCAACGCGATGGCTTGCGGGTAAGGATTTGCCGAGTCATACAGGAAATGCCGGCCGAAAAAGCCGCCCAGCAGCGGCGAGTGCAGGGTGACTTGCTCAATGCTCAGACCGGTGCGCTTGGCAATGTCGGCACGGAACATATCCGGCGCCTGATTAGGCAGCCACACCTCCAGTGTGCCGTCGGGGTTAAAGCGTGCCAGGGCTGAAGGCGGTTCCAACTGGGCATGGTTGAGGTACTGGTTGTGGTAGGTGGCTTCGACGCGGGTCTTGGCGCTGGCCAGTGCACCGGCCACATCGCCTTCGTTTTCGTCATCGCGGGCCGGGCCCTGCTGGGCGGCGAGGAAGTCGCGGTACTTGTCGCTGGAGAAATCCGCTGGCATGGCCCGCACGGTGGAGTCGGCGGCGGCTTCAAGCCACTCCACCTGGATGGCTTCGACGGCCCGCTTGGCATGCCACCAACGTTCAGCTACCACAGCTACGGCGCCGGGCAGGGTGTGAACCGAATGCACGCCTTTCATGGCTTGCACCTGCGCCTGGTTGCGCAGGCTGCCCACGGTCATGCCCAGGCGTGGCGCATGCTGGACGGCGGCATGGAGCATGCCGTCGATTTTCAGGTCGATGGTGTACTGCGCCTTGCCGGTGGATTTGTCATAGGCATCCAGGCGCTTGACCGGCTTGCCGATCCAGCGGAACTGGCTCGGGTCGCGCAGGGTGATGCTGGCCGGGTCGGGCACCGGCATATCCAGGGCGGCACCTGCCAATTCGCCGTAGCCCAGGGAGCGACCGGAAGCGGCGTGCACCACGCGACCGGGCTGGGTGGTCAGCTCGCTGAGGGGTACGCGCAGTTGCTCGGCGCCGGCCTGCATCAGCATCGCGCGGGCGAGGGCGCCGAGGCGCCGCATGGTCGGGTAGCTCATGCGCACCGACATGCTGCCGCCGGTGATGCGCATGCCATTTTCCATCACCACGTAGGCTTCGCCGGGCGGGGCCGCTTCGACGATGAACGTGGCCGGGTCGGCATCCAATTCTTCACCGACGATCTGCGCCATGGCGGTGTGGGTACCTTGGCCGCCTTCCATGAAGGGGCTGAGCAGGCGCACGCTGCCGTCTGGGCGAATCTCCAGAAAGGCGGGTACCTGGGTTCCACGCTCAGCGGCCGCGCCGGTCGCGGCTTGCACGCGGGAGGTGCCCAGCGGCAAGCCGAAGCCGATCACCAGCGCGCCCACCGCGGTGCTGGCCAGGAAGCGGCGACGGGACAGGTTGATCGGTTCGCCCAGGGTAACGCCGGGAATGATCTCGGTGGTGTTCATCAGGCGGTCTCCTTCCCGGCGGCCAAGGCATCCATGGCGGCATGGATCGCGTTGTAGGTGCCGCAACGGCAGAGGTTGACCATCGCCGCGTCGATCTGCGCCTTGGTCGGCGCGGGGGTATGTTTGAGCAGCGCGGTGGCCGCCATCACCTGCCCGGACTGGCAGTAACCGCATTGCGCGACTTGATGTTCGACCCAGGCCGCCACCACACGCTTGCCCACGTCATCGGCCTCCACGGCCTCGATGGTGGTGATCTCGCGACCGACCACGCCGGCCACGGGCGTCACGCAGGCGCGCACCACGTTGCCGTCCACCAGCACCGAACAGGCGCCGCACTGGGCCAGGCCGCAGCCGTATTTGGTGCCGGTCATGCCCAGGTTGTCACGGATCACCCACAATAACGGGGTGTCGGCTTCGGCATCGACCTGATAGGCCTTTTGGTTGATACGTAATTCCATGCGGGCTCACCTGCTGATCATCGGTTGGTGGTGCTGAGTTCTTATAGGAGCGGTGCGACTGGAAGTCGCCCATCGTCGAACTCTAGACCAACGCGCAAGAGCTATCTATCCGATTGCCCTCAAGTTCAGAGGATCAGGCAAGAATTCAACAGGATTGGGTCACTGTCCTCTGTAGGAGCGAGCTTGCTCGCGAAGATCGCCAACGATAACGCGCGCTATCAGGTTTAACGCGGGGTTCTCGGTTTTTTCGCGAGCAAGCTCGCTCCTACAAGAGCCTTCATCAGCAGCCACCAAATTGAAACCCGCCTGACAGCTTTTCCTTCAAATACCCTACCAATACGGTCACCGACTTGGGCACATGGGGCGAGTAGGGCCGAATGAGGTAAATCTCATCGGCAAACGCGCCTTTGAGTGTCCAGTCCTTCAATACCTGCACCACTTTGCCAGCGGCCAGCGCCGCCTGGGCGCTGAAGTCCGGGAGCAGGGCGATGCCCAGGTGGTTGAGTGCGGCGTCGCGCAAGGCTTCGCTGTTATTGGTGGCGAAGCTGCCGGCGATGGGCACGGTGAGGCGCTCGAGGGTTTGGCTGCCGCGTTCGAAGGTCCAGGCGGGCTGGTCGGTGCCGCGTGGGTAAAACAGGCAGTTGTGGGCCGACAGGTCGCCCGGCTCGCGGGGTTCACCGTGGTGTTGCAGGTAATCATGGGTGGCGACCAGTACCGAGTTGGTGTCGCACAGTTTCCACGCCACGTGGGTTTCGGGCACCTGGAAGCCGTGGCGCACCGCCAGGTCGTAACCCTCGGCGGCCAGTGAGCTCAAGGCATCGGAGACGTCCAGTTGAATACGCACCTGGGGGTACTGCTGCAAAAAGCCGGACAGGTGCGGCACCAGTTGTTGCCGGGCGAAGGCCACGGGGGCGGTCAGGCGCACCAGCCCGCGTATTTCCCCGACCGAGTCGCGCACCGAGGAAAAACTGCGGGCGATCTGCGCATAGGCGCTGCGCACTTCGCGGGCCAATGACAGCCCTGCATCGGTCAGCCGCACGCTGCGGGTGGTGCGCGTCACCAGCCGCGTGCCGGTGGCCTTTTCCAGGTCGGAAATGCGCTGGCTCACCGCTGACTTGCTCACCCCCAGGCGCGCGGCGGCGGCGGTGTAGGTGCCTTGTTCCTCCAGCACTGACAGCCAGTGAATGTGGGTCCACAGCCCTTCGATCTCAGCCTTTTCCATGGGTGTATTGTTCGCATATAAGGACAATAAGTTCTGGATTCTGCTCTGGTTCGGAACAAAGTGAAAGCCTATCGTGTGGACCAACGCTACCCACCTGGATCGACTGCCATGACTGCAACCATCGAGCACTACATCAACGACCAGCGCGTCAGCCGCGATGACCGTTATCAGGACGTCTACAACCCGGCCACCGGTGAAGTCACCGCCCGTGTGGCCCTGGCCAGCCGCCAGACCGTGGCCGAAGCCGTCGCCGCCGCCCAGGCCGCGTTTGCCGGCTGGGCCGACACCCCGCCGATCCGTCGCGCCCGCGTGTTGTTCGAGTACCTGCATCTGCTGCGCGAACGCAAGGACGACCTGGCGCGCATCATCGTCGCCGAGCACGGCAAGGTGTTCACCGATGCCCAGGGCGAAGTCGACCGTGGCATCGACATTCTCGAATTTGCCTGCGGCATTCCCAACCTGCTCAAGGGCGAACACTCCGACCAGGTCTCCCGTGGCATGGACAACTGGACGATGCGCCAGCCGTTGGGCGTGGTCGCCGGCGTGACGCCGTTCAACTTCCCGGTGATGGTACCGATGTGGATGTACCCCATCGCCATTGCGGCGGGTAACACCTTTATCCTCAAGCCCAGCCCGACTGACCCAAGCGCGTCGCTGTTCATGGCCGAGTTGCTGCATGAAGCCGGCCTGCCCAAAGGCGTGTTCAACGTGGTGCAGGGGGATAAAGAGTCAGTGGACGCGCTGATCGAACACCCGGACGTCAAGGCTGTGAGCTTCGTCGGCTCCACGCCGATTGCCCAATACATCTACGAGAGCGGCGCCCGCAACGGCAAGCGCGTGCAAGGCCTGGGCGGGGCGAAAAACCATATGGTGGTGATGCCCGACGCCGATATCGAACGCACCGTGGACGCGCTGATGGGCGCCGCCTACGGCAGTGCCGGCGAGCGCTGCATGGCGATCTCGGTGGCGGTGCTGGTAGGCGACGTGGGTGACAAAGTCATCGCCGCCTTGACCGAACGCGCCAAATTGCTGCGCATCACCGATGGCCGCGATCTCAAAGCCGAGATGGGCCCGATCGTGTCGCGGGCCGCGCTGGAACGCATTAGTGGCTACATTGAGCAGGGTGTACAAGCGGGCGCGCAGTTGCTGCTCGATGGCCGTGACTACGTGCCCACCGAGCCCGGCCTGGAAAACGGCTTCTGGCTCGGCGCGACCTTGTTCGACCACGTAACCCAGGACATGAGCATCTACCGCGAAGAAATCTTCGGCCCGGTGCTGGCCTGTGTACGGGTCAACGATTTTGCCGAGGCAGTGAAGCTGGTCAACGACCACGAGTTCGGCAACGGCGTCAGCTGCTTCACCCGCGATGGCAACATTGCTCGTGAGTTTGCGCGGCGCATCGAAGTGGGCATGGTCGGTATCAACGTGCCGATCCCGGTGCCTATGGCCTGGCACGGGTTTGGTGGCTGGAAGAAGAGCCTGTTCGGCGATATGCATGCCTACGGCACCGAGGGTGTACGTTTTTACACCAAGCAGAAGTCGATCATGCAGCGCTGGTCGGAGAGTATTGAGCAGGGGGCGGAGTTTGCAATGCCGGTGTCCAAGTAACGTTCAAGCTGTGCTGCAGGATCTGATGTGGGAAGGCTCAAGCCCTCCCACATTTTTTTTGCCTGTTGACGGGCAAACACATAAAAGTCCAGTATGGAATTATAAGTACAAAATAGCCGCTGCACGTTTTTCTTCACTCTTGCCAAACCAACAACAACTTGCGAGAACCCCTCCATGAAGAAACGCCATCTCCTTCCCGCCCTGGCCCTGAGCCTGTTTGCCGCCAGCCACCTGCTGGCCGCCGAGAAAACCCTGCGTATTGGCATTGAGGCCGCTTACCCACCGTTCGCCTCCAAAACCGGTGACGGCAAGATCGTGGGGTTCGACTACGACATTGGCAACGCCCTGTGTGCGCAAATGAAGGTCAAGTGCGTGTGGATCGAAGGGGAGTTCGACGGGCTGATTCCGTCCCTCAAGGTCAAGAAGATCGACATGGCGTTGTCGTCCATGACCATCAACGAAGACCGCAAGAAGTCGGTGGATTTCACCCACAAGTACTACTTCACCTCGTCGTGTCTGGTGATGAAGGACGGCGCCGTGGTGGATGACCAGTACGCCAGCCTCAAGGGCAAGAACGTCGGTGTACAGCGCGCCACGACTACCGACCGGTATGCCACCGAGGTGTTCGAGCCCAAGGGCATCAACGTCAAGCGCTACAGCAATAACGAAGAAATCTACATGGACCTGGCAGCGGGGCGCCTGGATGCGATCTTTGCCGATACCATCCCCCTGAGCGACTTCCTGTCGATGCCGCGCGGGCAGGGTTATGCCTTTGTCGGCCCGGAGCTCAAAGACCCGAAATACGTGGGTGAGGGGGCCGGCATCGCAGTACGCAAGGGCAACGGCGAGTTGGTCAGCGAATTGAATGCGGCCATCGACGGCATTCGTGCCAGCGGCGAATACCAGAAGATTTCACAGCAGTACTTCAAGGCCGATATCTACGGCGACTGATGCAAAGACGCGGTCAATGTGGGAGCTGTCGAGCTTTAGCGAGGCTGCGAAAGCGATGGGTCAGGTGATGCAAATGTTGACCTTGCCGGCCCCTTCGCAGCCTCGCCGGGGCTCGACAGCTCCCACAGGGAATCGGCGCCGTGGTCAGAAAGGGCTCAACCCTTGAGTTCCTTCAAGTGCTTGTAGACCGTCGCTCGCCCCATGCCCAGCACATTGGCCACATAGTTGGAGGCGCTCTTGCCCTTGAATGCGCCTTCGGCATGCAGCGCCAGCACCAGTTCGCGTTTGTGGTCGCGGGTCAACAGGTTCAGGCTCAACTGACGCTCGCGCAGCCAGGCATGCAGGAAGGTGTTGATACGCTCCTGCCAGTCATCACGGAACAGCGCGTCCGGCTGTGCGATCAGCTTGCTTGGCGACAGGAATAAATCCAGCGCCGCCTTGGCTGTTTCGAACATTGAAATATTCAGGTTGATGCACAACACAGCCAGCCTGCGCCCTTTGTGGTCGTGCAGCACGGTGCTCAGGCTGCGGATTTTCTGGCCATCCCAGTTGAGCTTTTCGTAAGGGCCGATATTCACCTCCCTGACGTCACCGTCGAGCATGTCCTCCAGGGACGAGTCGTCACCCAGGCTGCGTTTGGACAGGTTATTGGCGATGTAATCCACGGTTTGCGTGCGCAGGTCATGCAGCACCACTTCTGCATGGGGAAAGAACAACGTGGCGATTGCATCGGCGATCGCGCGAAAGTTCTGCATGACCTTGTCTTGTTCAGCGGTGTTCATCAATGGGGCTCCAGGCGGACCGGGGAGAGCATACCAGCGTCCAGGCCGAACCGGGTCAGTGCCTCCGGCAGCGGTTCGCCGCGCACCAGAGCGGCGCTTGCCTGGCCCATGGCGGGTGAGGTCTGGATACCATAGCCGCCTTGCGCTGCCACCCAGAACAGCCCCGGTACTTGCGGGTCAAAGCCCGACAGCAAATCACCGTCCTGCACAAAACTGCGCAGCCCGGCCCAGGTGCGCGTGGGGCGGCGGATGGTCAGGGTGGTGGCTTCCTCGATCTGGTAAATGCCCATGGCAATATCCAGCTCTTCGGGTTGCACATCCTGGGGTTCTACCGGGTCGGCGTTGGCCGGTGAGCCGAGGAACATGCCGGCATCCGGTTTCATGTAGAACGCTTCGTCGAGGGCTACCAGCATCGGCCAGTCGTGGCTGTCCATGCCCTCGGGGCCGGCAAAGACAAAGGCCGAGCGGCGCTTGGGCTGCAAGCCGATGGACGCTGCGCCCGCCAGCCCGCCGATATGGTCGGCCCAGGCACCGGCGGCGTTGATGATGACCGGCGCGGTGAAGGTCGCATCCTGGGTGCGCACCTGCCACAGGCCGTCGGCGTCGCGGCTCAAGCCCAGCACATGGCTGTCGGTGCGCACTTCGCCCTGGTTGCGGCGGATACCGCGCAGGTAGCCTTGATGCAGGGCGTCGGTGTCGATGTCACAGGCGGTAGGGTCGTAGATTGCCCCGTGGACTTTTTCACGGCGCAGGATCGGCAAGCGTGCACAGGCTTCATCGACCGTCAGGCGCTGCACCTGCTCTACGGTCGCCTTGGCGCTCAGGTACTGGCTGTCTAGTTCGGCCGGGTCACCGTTGAAATCAACGGTCATTTCGCCCCGGGGCGTCAGCAGGGGATGTTCGCAGAAGCCTGCGGGTGGCTGGTCGAAGAAGGCCCGGCTGGCCAAGGTCAGCGCGCGTACTTGCGGGGTGCCGTACGCGGCGGTGTAGAGCGCTGCCGAACGCCCGGTGGAGTGATAGGCCGGGTGGTTTTCACGCTCCAGCACCAGGACCTTGCCGTGCTGCGACAACCAGAACCCGGTGGACGCGCCGGCAATGCCGCCGCCGATAATGATGAAGTCTGCCTGGCTCATGGAGATCTCCTGAAATAAGCATTGTAGGCGCGTGCGTGCTCGCGAAAAACGTTGACGATAACGCGCCGATTCTGTGTGACCGCAGTGCCTGTGAGGTCTTGGCGAGCAAGCTCGCTCCTACAGTCGATACAGGGCATTGGCCAGGGCGATGTCTTCCAGGCCCAGGCCGATGGAGCGGAAAAAGACGTGACGATCGTAGTCGGGGCGTTGGGCCATGTCGCTGAACAACTCGGGCAGGTCGCCGACAATCGTGCGTTTGTCCCAGCCGTGCTGTTCGCTGGCGATCAGCATCTCACCGGCCGAATCCGGAGTGGTCTGGCGGTAGTCGCAGAACACGTGCATCTGGTTGAGGCAATGTGGCGGTACTTCATGGGCACGTGGCGCATTGGTGCTGATGGAGGTAATCAGCGCGGGTTTGCTCAGGCGCGAGGGGTCGATGACCGGCCCGGCGGACGAGGTGCACAGCAGGATCACATCCGCGTCTTCCAGGGCGGCCTCACAACTTGAGACGAGGCTCAGGCGCGGGTCCAGGCTGGTCAACTGCGCACGCGTCTCGGCGCTGGCGCTGCCCAGGCTTGGCGAGTACAGGCGGATCTGCTGCCAGTCGCGCAGGTTCTGCACATAACGCAGGTGCGCCTGGGCGACCTTGCCGCTGCCGATGATCGCCAGGCGTTGCGCCGCCGCGGGCGCCAGCGCATCCACTGCCAAAGCCGTGGCGGCGGCGGTGCGTGCAGTGGTCAACTCAGCGGCATCGCACAACAGCAATGGCTGGCCGCTGTGCATCGACATCAATAAGGTCCAGGCCGTCACCAAAGGGCCCTGATCACGCACGATATAGGGGGAGGTCTTGACCCCGTACACGCCGTCTCCGACCAGTACGCCCAGGTAGTTGATGAAATCCCCGGCGCCTTGAGGAAATTCCACCAGCTGTTGCGCCGGCTGTACCGCTTGCCCGGCGGCGAGGTCGCGGAACAGTTTGCGCAGGATCGCGGGTACATCGACTTGAGCCAATAAAGTACGGGCCTGGGCCTGGTCGATGACGAGGGGCGTCGTGGACATGGGGTTCTCCGGATAAACTAATTTGTCCATTATGGACTTTTAGTTTTTATCCGCAATAACCTGAGGGAAAAATGAGATCAATGTGGGGGAGCCATGAAGATCAAATGTGGGAGCTGGCTTGCCTGCGATGGCGGTGTGTCAGTCGGTCCATCAGGTGGCTGACCCGCCGCCATCGCAGGCAAGCCAGCTCCCACAGGTGATCGGTGGTGTTCTGGCGGACGAGTTATCGCCTGCCCGAGCGGGTACTCACATCCACCCACACCGCCAGCACCAGAATGCTGCCCTTCACAATCATCTGCCAGTAGCTGTCCACATCCAGCATCGACATGCCGTTGTCCAAACTTGTAATCACCAACGCGCCAAGCAGCGCGCCATAGACGGTGCCCGAGCCGCCGCGCATCGATGTGCCGCCGATAAAACAGGCCGCGATGGCATCGAGTTCGCCCATGTTGCCCGCCGAGGGTGAACCCGCAGCAAGGCGCGCGGTGTTGACCAGGCCGGCCAGCGCGCACATCACCCCCATGATGCCGAAGATCCACAGTTTCACTGCTTGCACGTTGATGCCGGATAGCCGTGTGGCTTCCATATTGCTGCCTACCGCATACACGCGGCGGCCGAATACGGTCTGGCTGGTGACGTAGCTGAATACGCCGAGCAGCACCAGCAACAGCAGAACCGGCACGGGGATACCGTCGTAGCTGTTGAGGGTGGTGACGAACCCGGCGAGCACCGCGCCGATCAATACCACACGTAACACGTCGCGCACCAAAGCGTGCGCGGCCAAGCCATGCAGTGCGCGGTTGCGCCGCTGCTTCCAGGTCAGGAACAGCGTCAGTGCGAACAGCAGTACGCCAAGCCCAGCGCCCACACTGTGGGGCAAATACCCCTGGCCCACATACACCAGCGACGGCGACACCGGCGCAATGGTGGTGCCGCCGGTAATCCCCAGCAGAATCCCGCGAAACGCCAACATTCCGCCCAGGCCGACGATGAACGAGGGGATGCGCAGGTAAGCGGTCATGTAGCCGTTGGCCAGGCCGATCATCAAGCCGCACAGCGCCACCAGGCTCAGGTTGGCCAATAGCGGCACGTGATAGACCACATCCAGAATCGCCGCCAGCCCGCCCAACAGTCCGAGCAACGAGCCCACCGACAAGTCGATCTCGCCGCTGATAATCACCAGCACCATGCCGCAGGCCAATATCCCGGTGATCGACATCTGCCGCAGCAGGTTGGAGAGGTTGCGCGGGGTGAGAAAACCGCCCTCGGTCTGCCAACTGAAAAACAACCAGATGAACGCCACGGCGATCACCAGCGCGAGCATCTTGTAGCGGGTAAAAAGGTGTTTGACCTGATTCATCTACGCGGTCTTCCGATCATTAGGGTTATGGCTGAGCGCGGCGGCGAGCACCTGTTCCTGGGTGAGCCCTTCATTGATGAAATCCCCCCGCAACTGGCCGTCGCCAATCACCAGCACGCGGTTGGACACGCCGAGCACTTCGGCCAATTCCGAGGAGACCATGATGATCGACACGCCTTCGGCGGCCAGCGCACCCATCAGTTTGTAGATCTCGTACTTGGCGCCCACGTCCACCCCGCGTGTGGGTTCGTCGAGGATCAGCACCTTGGGCTGGGTCATCAGCATTTTCGCCAGCACGGCCTTTTGCTGGTTGCCGCCTGAGAGGCTGGTGATCGGCAGCGACGGGCTGGCGGTCTTGAGGTGCATGCGGCTGATCTGCTGGTCGATGCTGCCCAGTTCGGCCTCAGCGTCGATGCGGGTCATGTGCGCGTAGGTGTCGAGCACCGCCAGGGTAATGTTCTGGCCTACCCCCAGGTCGGGAATGATGCCTTGGCGCTTGCGGTCTTCGGGCACCATGCACAGCCCGGCGCGGATCGACTTGAGCGGCGTGCGCGTATCGATCACCTGGCCGTCCAGCCATACTTCGGCGCTGTAGCGGCCGGGGTAAGCGCCGAACAGCGCCGACACCAACTCCGTGCGCCCGGCGCCCACCAAGCCGGCGATGCCAAGGATTTCACCGCGCCTGAGCACGAAGGAGATGTCGTCGACGCGCTTGCGCTTGGGGTTATCGACGTCGTAGCAGGTGACGTTACGCGCTTCGAAGATCACCTCGCCCACTTCATGGTGCTCGATGGGGAAGAGGTTGCTCATTTCGCGGCCGACCATCTGCGTGATGATCCGGGGGATGTCCATGTCTGCCATGGCGGTGGTTGCGATATGCTTGCCGTCGCGAATCACCGCAATGGTGTCGCACACCGCCGCCACTTCATCGAGCTTGTGGGAGATGTACACGCAGGCCACGCCCTTGGCCTTCAGGCCCTTGATAATGTCCAGCAACACCTCGATTTCGCCACGGGTCAAGGCCGAGGAGGGCTCGTCAAGAATCAACAGGCGCGCCTGTTTGTTCAAGGCCTTGGCGATCTCCACCAGTTGCTGGTAGCCGCCGCCGTACTGCGACACCGGCAGCGCCACATTCATGTCCGGCACCTTGAGTTCACGCATCAACGCCTCGGCGCGGTGCAACATCGCCGGGTAGTTCATGCGCCCACCGGGCAGGGTCAGTTCGTGGCCCATGAAAATGTTCTCGGCCACCGACAGGTCGGGCACCAGGGTCAGTTCCTGATGAATGATGACAATCCCGGCGGCCTCGGTTTCGCGGATGGACTGGGCCTTGAGCGGCTGCCCATCCCAGACGATTTCCCCCTCCCAGGTGCCGTGCGGGTACACCGCCGACAGCACCTTCATCAAGGTGGATTTACCCGCACCGTTTTCACCGCACAGGCCCACGCATTCCCCAGGCTTGACCTTGATGTCTATGCCGTTGAGAGCGTTGACACCGCCAAAGCTTTTGACGATGCCGTTCATTTGCAGCAGGTAATGCGACATGGCAATGGCTCACACAAAAGGCCGACGAAACACCGTCACTGTAGGAGCGAGCTTGCTCGCGAAAAACCCCCAGGCGACACGGGCTGCCTGCCAGGACCTACAGGCCGATCTGCTCTTTGGTATAGAAGCCGTCTTTCTCCAACACATCGATGTTGGCCTTGGTCAACGGCGTCGGCGTGAGCAAGATGGTGTCGACCTTTTTGCTGCCATTGTCATATTGCGAGCTATAGGTAGGCTGTTCGCTGCGTGCCAGTTGCACCGAAAGCTTGGCCGCTTCGGTGGCGATCAGCTTGAGCGGTTTGTACACGGTCATGGTCTGGGTGCCGTTGATCACGCGCTTGATCGCTGCGAGGTCAGCGTCCTGGCCGGAGATGGGTACCTTGCCCGCGAGCTTCTGCGCAGCCAGGGCCTGGATCGCACCGCCGGCGGTGGCGTCGTTGGAGGCGACGATGGCGTCGATCTTGTTGTCGTTACGGGTCAGGGCGTTTTCGACAATGCTCAAGGCTTCGGTGGGGTTCCATTCCTTGACCCATTGCTGGCCGACGATCTTGATATCGCCTTTGTCGATGGCCGGTTCCAGTACCTTCATCTGACCTTCGCGCAGCACCTTGGCGTTGTTGTCCGTCGGCGCGCCGCCGAGCAGGAAGTAATTGCCCTTGGGCGCCGCTTGCAACACGCCGCTGGCCTGCATCTCGCCGACTTTTTCGTTATCGAAGGAAATATAGGCGTCGATGTCGGCGTTGAGGATCAGGCGATCATAGGACACCACCTTGATCCCGGCCTTCTTGGCTTCGGCCACCGCGTTGGTCAGCACCGTGGCGTTGAACGGCACAATCACGATCACATCGACGCCCCGGGAGATGAGGTTTTCGATCTGGGCAATCTGCTTCTGTTCGTTGGCATCGGCAGACTGCACGAAGACCTTGGCGTCGAGCTTTTCCGCAGCGGCGACAAAGTAATCACGGTCGCGGGACCAGCGCTCCAGGCGCAGGTCGTCGATGGAAAAACCGATTTTGGGGTGCGCAGGATCCGCCATCACCGGCAGGGCGAGCAGTGCCAGGGCTGCGGCGAGCAGGGCAGGTTTGAATGACTTCATGGTGGTGCGTCCTTTTATTGTTGTTGGAAAGACACTAGGTGAAGATCCTCTTTGTGGCGAGGGAGCTTGCTCCCGCTGGAGTGCGCAGCACTCCCATTTTTTGGGGCCGCTTCGCGCCCCAGCGGGAGCAATCTCTGGCCACAGTCAGGTGTAGATAAACCGATTCACAACGCCTTCAAGCATCTCCTGGCGCCCACTCACCGCCTGCGGGTTCAGCTCGTTGGCAAAGGCATGTTCAGCCAATGATTCCAGGCTGAACTCACCGGCCAACACCGCCTGGCCCAATGGCTGCTGCCAGCCGGCATAGCGTTGGTCCTTGAATTGCTGCAAGCGGTCGTCCTGCACCATCGCCGCCGCACGCTCCAGGGCCAGAGCCAGCACATCCATGGCGGCGACATGCCCGTGGAACAGGTCCACCTCGTCCAGGCTCTGGCGGCGCACCTTGGAATCGAAGTTATAGCCGCCGTTCTTGAACCCGCCAGCCTTGAGGATTTCGTAGGTGGCCAGGGTCATCTCCTCGACGCTATTGGGGAACTGGTCGGTGTCCCAACCGTTCTGCGGGTCGCCGCGGTTGGCGTCGATACTGCCGAAGATCCCCAACGACACGGCGGTGGCGATCTCATGATGAAAGCTGTGCCCGGCCAGCGTCGCGTGATTGGCCTCGATGTTAACTTTGATCTCGTGTTCCAGGCCGTACTCATGCAGGAAGCCGAACACGGTGGCGCTGTCGTAATCGTATTGGTGTTTGGTCGGCTCTTGGGGCTTGGGCTCGATCAACAGGTCACCCTTGAAGCCGATCTTGTGCTTGTGTTCAACCACCATGCGCATAAAACGCCCGAGCTGTTCGCGCTCGCGCTTTAGGTCGGTGTTGAGCAAAGTTTCATATCCTTCACGGCCACCCCACAGCACATAGTTGGCGCCCTTGAGGCGCAGCGTGGCATTCATCGCGCTGAACACCTGGGCGGCGGCGAAGGCGAACACCTCTGGATCTGGGTTGCTCGCCGCCCCGGCGGCAAAACGCGGGTTGCTGAAGCAATTGGCGGTGCCCCACAGCAGCTTGATGCCGGTCTGTTCCTGATGGCGCTCCAGGTGGTCGACCATCTGCGCAAAGTGATTGCGGTACTCCTTGAGCGTGCTGCCTTCGGGCGCCACATCGGTGTCATGAAAGCTGTAGTAGTCGATGCCCAGCTTGGAAAAAAACTCAAACGCCGCCTCGGCCTTGCCGATGGCCACCTCCATCGGATCGCCACTGCGCTGCCACGGACGTTTGAACGTCCCCATCCCAAACATATCCGCCCCCGGCCACACAAAGGTATGCCAGTAACAGGCGGCCATGCGCAGGTGCTCCCGCATGGGCTTGCCGAGGATCAGCTTGTTGGCGTCGTAGTGACGAAACGCGAGGGCAGAGGTGCTGGCAGGGCCTTCGAAGCGCACCTTTTCGACACCGGGGAAGTACGGCATGGGGTTTTCCTTATTGTTCTGAGCGGTGTCTGGATACTAGCAATGGCACTTGGGCGGCTGATTATGAAAATCACCAAAGGGGAGTGCGATTTTGAGTGAGGGGCTGAGAACGGCTGAGGGAGTACAGGATTTAGAGAAACGTCTGACTTTACGGTGGGGATATGCCTCTTCCAGGTTTGGTGTGCCACTTGCTCGTTACCTCGGAAGGCGTTACGCGTCAGTTTTCTTATCGGGACGAGCAGGGAAGTACGGCCAAAAAACATGGATAAGAGGCAAAAAAATGAGCGTAGGTTATTTCATTGGACTGGGTGACAAGACCACCTGCGGCGGGGAAGTGCTGGACGGTGATAAGAGAGTCAACATACATGGCCTTTTTCATGCGTGCGAAGGTGACCGAGTCATCTGCGGCAAGGATGGGCAAACTTATAAGATCGTCGGTGGCGTTTCCCACATAAACAGCCATGGTCGGCTTATGGCCGGCACTTTGGATAGTTACAGCGACTGTCCCTGTAAAGCCGAGCTGATTCCTTCGGTGTACTCGGCCACCTATGAAAACCAACATGCAGAACCGCCCATTAACCTGCGAGTAGCTCAACCAAACGCATCATCTGTAAATCGAAACACTGTAGCGCCACGTCATTCTGGTTTCGTGCCGTCCGGTCATGTTGGATCAATGGCATCCAATGGTGTGCAAGGTCAGGAGCCAGGTTTTTATATCGTGCCCAAAAGCATGACCCGCGAGGCGCTGGAAGCCACACTTTTTCCGACGCTCGACCCGGCTGTAATGCGCAAGTTTCAATCGCTGAATCCCAACACAGGCTACGTCAAAGCTGGTTCGATGATCGTGCTCAGCGATCCGAAAAACACCTCCTGCTCGTATGAAGAAGCTCAACTGATGCAGGCTGCACAACACGTCAGCGCATCACTGGATGAGCTGACGCCGGACGAGGCTGACTTTCTGCATCGCCACGGTGCAGAGATCGCCGGTTTCATCGGCCAAACCTCAACCTGGCTCGGCGTCAGCGCAGTGGTGATGGAAAAACACCTGAGCAATCTGCGCGAAACGCTGCAGGCCATGGAGCGCCTGCATCAGGACAGCTATCGGCAGCACGGACACCTTAGGTCACCGCAGTTCTTTGCTGATCGTCAGCGACTTATGAATCAGTTGGATGCTCATCTGCTCAACTCCACCCGCCTGCGCGGGCAGACCACCTTGGGCGATCACCCCAAGTTGAAAACGGCCCTGGGTATATCCAGTCGCAGCTTGGTGCATCACTGGGACAAGGCGGGTGGGCCGGGGCAGATTCCGGGGTATGCCGCTCATGTGGAAGCGGTCAGCCGTGCCACGAAGTACATGAAGGCAGGGGGTTATATCGGTATTGGACTTGGGGGAGTGTCTTCGTTGCTGGCTATTGAGCAGGTATGTAACGGGGATTCTGGAGCTGCATGTGAGAGGGTTAAGTTCACTGAAGGGGGGAAATTCGCTGGAGCCACATTGGGGGGTATTTGGGGTGGAGTGACGGGTCAAATTGCGGGTGGTTCAATCTGTTTGGGGATTGGAGTGGCAACCGGCGGTCTTGGAGGGGTCGTCTGTGTCGCGGCCTTAGTCGGGGCCGGCGCCTGGGCAGGTACGACTTTCGGTGAGATGGGTGGCGATTATATTGGGGAAAAAATTTACGAGGCTTTTCAACCATGACCCGTATTGACTCTTGGTCACCCTGGGCTGCGATCATTTTTACCGGCGGGCCTTTTCTGCTCGAACTCGTGAGTATTGCGTACAGCTTGTTCCTGAGTCATCGACATTTGGATGCGATAAAAGAGGCATTGAAAAACAGTCGCTATATTTATCTTTGGGGGCCGAGCCTGGGGAGGCGCGGCTATATTTGGTCGTTGTTGGAGATGGCGAAAATCACCGGGATGATAGCGATGCCAAGGACATATATCCGCATTGGTGACTTGAGCCCTATCGATTATGAAAACTTTCCTCCGTACCTAAAACGCCTGCTGAACCTACATTTAGCAATGGTAGTTGGCACTGGCGTTTGGCTAGGAACTGTATTCATAGTTTTAAAATTTAGGTAGATAGAACGGGCCTCCCTGAGGCCCGATATGCTCAGACTGCTTCCAGGACGTGACATCGATTTGAATGTAGCTAGGCGTGCGTAGTACACAGGCCTAATCTGCACCGACCGGCCCCAGGACAAAAACAATGAAAACCCTACCGCCCGTTCACCGTATCGCCTTGCTCTTCAACGGCAGCAAAATCTACGACCGCGGCATCATCGCCGGTATCGGCAACTACCTGAGCAGCACCCGCGCATCCTGGGACCTGTTCCTGGAAGAAGACTTCCTCTGCCGCCTGCGCGGTATCGAGCGTTGGCAGGGCGATGGGATCATTGCTGACTTCGATGACCCGCTGATTGGCGAGGCGTTGGCCGGCAGTCGGGTTCCAGTGGTGGCGGTGGGTGGGTCTTATGAGGATGTGGGCAAGTACCCGAAGGGCATTCCCTATGTGGCCACCGATAACCATGCCCTGATGAAGCTGGCCTACGAGCATCTGGTGGAGGCGGGTTTGACGCGGTTTGCCTGTTTCAGCCTGCCCGAAGCCCAGGCCAATCGGTGGGCCCAGGAGCGTGAGAAAGCTTTTCGCCGCTTGATGCAGCGTGATGGCTTGCAGGTAGAGGTGTATCGCGGCCTGGGCACCAGTGCGCCGTTGTGGGACAGCGCGGTGGAGCAGCAGATTGCCTGGCTGCACAGCTTGCCCAAGCCTATCGGCATCATCGCGGTGACCGATGCCCGCGCCCGGCAATTGCTGCAAGCCTGCCTGACGGCGGGTATTGCGGTGCCGGAGGAGGTGGCGTTGATCGGCATCGACAACGACCCGCTGACCCGCACCCTCACGCGGGTGCCGCTCAGTTCGGTGATCCAGGGCACGGAGACCATGGGCCGTACCGCTGCGGCATTGTTGCATCAGATGCTGCACGGCAAACCCTGCACGGGCACGCAGGTGCTGGTGCCGCCGGACGCCATCAACGTGCAGGCCTCCAGCCTGCATCAACCCCTGGGCAACCCTTACGTGATGCAGGCCTTGTTGTTTATCCGCCAGTACGCCTGCCAGGGTATCAAGACCGATCAGGTCGCGGCTTATGTCGGTGTTTCCCGCTCGTCCCTGGAAGCGCATTTTCGCAAGGCGCGTGGCTGCAGCGTGCATGATGAGATTTTGCGCTTCAAACTCGCCGCTGCCGCCAAAGGTTTGGAAAACCACAGCCTTGCTATCGCCGACATTGCCGCACGCTGCGGCTTCACCTCTGCGCAGTACCTGCATACGGTGTTTCGCCGCGAATTTGGCTGTACGCCGCGTCAGTATCAACAGGGCACAAACTAGAACACCGCTTTGACCTGCAAGCCCAGCACCAGCGCATTGTCGATGCTCTCACCGGAAAACGCCCCCGGCTCGATGATGTATTGCACATCCGGGCGCAAGGTCAGCCAAGGCGTGGCCTGGTAGCCATAACTGAGTTCGATCAATTGTTCGGCGCTGTCGATTGAGGGGTAGGACGCCCCGGCATTGAACGCAGCCAACTCTTGCACATCACGGCTGCGCGGGTTCGGCACCGCGCGGCCATAGCCCAGGGCGACGGTATCGCGCGGGCGACCTTCGAACGGCTTGTACAGCACCACGCCTGCGCCATACCACTTGGTGAACGGCGAGGCCGCTTGGCTGGCGGCAGAGTACTGGCCGAAGGCGTGCAGGCTACGGCCTTGGGATGATTGTGAGGCCCACACAGCCTGGTCGATCAAGAGGTAGTGACCGCCACGCCCGCTGACGTCCTTGTTGCTGCCAATGCGTTTTACATCGGAACTGTCGTAGTAATAACCGAGCTTGTATTCACCGGGCAGTGCGCCCGCATGCTTGTAGATAAGCTCGATGGGCACCACGGTGCCGGTGGTGTGCTTGGGCCCCAGGTGCCAGGCACGGCTTGAGTTGCCATTGCTGGACGGGTCGACATTGAACGCCGCCACGCGCAGTTGCCAGTTGGGCGAAAAGTCGTATTTCACCCGGGCACCGAGGTGCGCATTCGGGTAGTTGGCCCAGCCACTGCCGCCGGACATATTCAGCGGATGCCCGCAGAAGCCGGCGTTCATGAAGTTGCACAGGATGCCGCTGTCCAGGCCGCCGAGATCATTGCCCATGGCCATATAGCCCAGCTTGAGGTTCAGCGCCGGGGTGAACAGCGTGCGCTCGTAGCTCAGCTCGGTGAGGCGCGTGTAGAGGCCGCCGTAGTTTTCCTGGATCGGCAGGCGGTTGCCCACCAAGTCCTCGGAGGCGCTGTTGCCGCGTCGGTCGTTGATGGTCAGCTGGATGCGGTCGCCGTTGGTGAAACCGTAGAGCTTGCCCAGGTCGAATTGCACGCCGAGTTTGATGTTTTGCGAGTAGCGCGCCGAACGATGCTGGCCGCCGTGGGCGTTGTAGGCGGTCTCGCCGCTGTAGTCACCGGTAAAGCGCACACCTTGCGCGTCGAGTTCGCGGCGCAGGCCGCCCCAGTCGCCGGTCAGGGTGGTGTCGTCGGCTTGAACGGGCAGGGCGGCCGCAAAGGCCAGGCCCAGCGCCAGGCGCCAGGCGGTATGAGGAGTAGGGGTCATGGGGGATCTTTCCAAACACAAAGCGCGGCGCCTGGGCACCGCGCGAACAGAGGGCGGTTACGGCAGGGCGTAGGCGATCACGTAGTCGCCACGGTCGGTGGACTGGCGTGCGCCGCCGGCGGTGACGACGATGTATTGCTTGCCGGTTTTCGGCGACACGTAGGTCATCGGCCCACCCTGGCTGCCGACGGGCAGGCGGGCTTTCCAGATTTCATCGCCATTGCCGCTGTTGAAGGCGCGCAGGTAGAAGTCCTGGGTGCCGGCAATAAAGATCAGGCCGCCTTGGGTGGACAGCGTACCGCCCAGGGTCGGCAGGCCTACCTTGATTGGCAGGTGCATGCGGATACCCAGGGGGCCGGTGTCTTCAACGGTGCCCACCGGTACTTGCCAGGCGACCTTTTGCGTCTTCATGTCGATGGCGGTCAAGGTGCCGAATGGCGGTGCCTGGCACGGAATGCCGGCCACCGACAGGAAGCGGTTTTTGTTCACCGCGTACGGCGTGCCCTTGAGCGGCACGGCGCCCATGCCGGTGTTCAGCGCTTCCCCACCGGAAGAGGTCTGGGCCTTGTTCTGCGACGGTACCATCTGGATCCACAGGCCCAGGCGCATGTCGTTGACGAAGATAAAACCGTGCACCGGGTCGGTGGAGATGCTGCCCCAGTTCATGCCGCCCAGGGAACCGGGGAAGCTCAGGGATTTATCGGTGCCCGGCGCGGTGTACAGGCCGTCGTAGCGCATGCCCTTGAAGTCGATGCGGCACAACAACTGGTCATACGGCGTCGCGCCCCACATGTCCGACTCGGTGAGGGTTTGCGCGCCGATCTGCGGCATGCCCACGGATTTCGGCTGGGTCAGGGAATACGGCTCGTTGGGAATGTTCGCGGCTTTGACCGGCACTTCCTGCACGTCTGTCAGCGGCTTGCCGGTGGCGCGGTCGAGCACGTAAATCTGCCCGGCCTTGGTGCCGATGACCACGGCCGGTACAGCCTTGTCGCTGCCGGGCGGGGTGAAGTCGATCAGGCTGGGCTGCATTGGCAGGTCGAAGTCCCAGAGGTCGTTGTGGACTGTCTGGTAGACCCACTTCTCGGCGCCGGTGGAGGCGTCGAGTGCCAGCACCGAAGCGCCGTATTTGTGGTTGAGCTGGGTGCGCTCCACGCCGTAGATATCGGTGGAGGAGCTGCCCATAGGCAGGAAGACCGTATTCATCAGTGGGTCGTAAGACATCGGCGCCCAGCTGTTCGGGGTGCTGCGCACGTAGGTGGCGTCGCCCGTCGGGGCCTGCTTGTCTTCAGGGTTGCCTGGGTCGAACGCCCAGCGCATCTGGCCAGTGATCACGTCAAAGCCACGGATCACGCCACCGGGCATATCGGTCTGCACGTTGTCTGCCACGCGACCGCCGACTACGACGGTGGTACCGGCCATCAGCGGCGCCGAGGACAGTTGGTAGTAGCTGTCCGGCACATTGCCGAGGCCGGCCTTGAGGTCCACCTGACCGTGGGTGCCGAAGTCTTCGCAGAACTTGCCGGTGTCGGCGTCTACGGCGATCAGGCGTGCATCAATGGTGTTGGTCAGCAGGCGACGCTGGCACTGCGCACCGGCGGGCACGCTGGCGGCCAGGACCGGCGAGCTGTCGGGCTGGGTCGGCTGGGCAATCGGCGCGCTGGCGTCGAAATACGCCATGCCCCGGCAACGCTGCCACACTGCCGATTTGGCGTTGACTTCGTTTTTCCACAGTTCTTTGCCGGTGTCGGCATCCAGCGCGATCAGGTTGTTGTGCGGGGTGCAGATAAACACTTTGTTGCCGATCTGCAGGGGGGTCAGTTGGTCCTCGGCACCGTTACCGTCGCTGATGGCCACGTCGCCGGTGTGGTAGGTCCAGGCGACCTTGAGCTTGTCGATGTTGTCGCGGTTGATCTGGTCCAGCGCGGCGAAACGGCTGCCACCTTCGGTATTACCGTAGTGGGCCCAATCTTTCTGCGCATCGGCCGCAGCCACCGGGGTGACGCCCGGGCCTGCACCGGTGGGCTTCACGCTTGGGTGCGCGACAAACATATTGCCCGCCGCCACCGCCACGCCCAGCGCCAATACGGCGGCGACGCCATAGGCACCCCGCGCCGATTTGCCGGCCAGCAACGGATACACCAGCGCGACCACCACGCCAATCACCGCAAACATTAACAGTCGCGAGAACAGCGGCCAGTATTCCAGGCCCACGTCGGCCACCGCCCACACGGCAGTAGCCACTAGAAACGCGGCGAACAACCAGGCGCCGGCAGGCTTGCAGCGGGCAATCAACAGCCCGGAGATGGCCATGGCCACGCCGCCGAGCAGGAAGTACCAGGAGCCTCCCAGGCTGACCAGTTTGGCGCCGCCGACGGCAAGCGCAAGGCCGAGCAGGGCGATGACGACGCCCAGGCCCAGGAGTAAGAATCTAGAGACGCCAGCGGCGCGCGATGCTCGTTTCATGTCGAATGGACTCGAGTGAGAGAGGGCAAAGACGCGATTTTAGCAAGATAAGTAACCAGTTAGTACATTTGAGTACTGCAATAGACTGTTGCAGGTACTGCGATGATGGGCAGGGCCGCCTCTGAGGCGGCATAGATGGACCCGGCGACGCGTACCCTGTGGCGAGGGAGCTTGCTCCCGCTGGGGCGCGAAGCGGCCCCTCTCTTAATTTAAAAGACTGGGACTGCTACGCAGTCCAGCGGGAGCAAGCTCCCTCGCCACGGTACAGCGCTGCCTTTATTGGGCGGGCATCAGAACTTGAAGCGCCCCACCAGCCCATTGAGCTGGCCGGAAATATCAGTCAGCCGCCCTGAACCGGTCTGCGCCGAATGCGCAAAGCCTTCCACCAACTGCGCGTCGGCGTGGATCTGCGCGATATGCCGGTTGATCTCTTCGGCCACCTGGTGCTGCTCTTCGGCGGCGGTGGCGATCTGAGTGTTCTGGTCGCGAATCGAGTCCACCGAGCCGCGGATCTTGTCAAAGCTGTCACGGGCCTGCTGGATGCGCTCCACGCTGGTGTTGGACACCAGCAAGCTGCCTTGCATCTGCTGGGTGACTTCCTGGGTGCGGCGGGCAAGGTTGCCCAGCAGGCTGTCGATTTCGCCGGTGGAGTCGGCGGTGCGACGCGCCAGTGCACGCACTTCATCGGCGACCACCGCAAAGCCGCGGCCCTGGTCGCCAGCGCGGGCGGCTTCGATCGCGGCGTTGAGCGCCAGCAGGTTGGTCTGTTCGGCAATCGAGCGGATGGTGTCGAGGATGGTGTTGATGTTCTGGCTGTCTTGCTCGAGCAACTGCATGGTCTGTGTGGATTTTTGCAGGTCTTCGCTGAGCTTGAGCACGCTGCCGGTGGCTTCGCCGATGTGCTGCTGGCCGGTGTGCACGTCGCGATAGCCCTCATCGGCACTCGTGGCGGCGGCGCTGCATGAACGCGCGACTTCGTTGGCGGTGGCGACCATCTCGTTGAACGCGGTGCTCACCAGTTCCACGGCTTCGCGCTGGCGGCCGGCGGCCTGGTTCATATTGTTGGCCACGGCGCTGGTGTCGGCGGCGGCGGTTTGCAGGTCTGAGGAGGCGTTGCCGATGCGCTGCACCAGTTGCGCGATCATGCTCAGGAACTGGTTGAACCAGCCGGCCAGGCTGGCGGTTTCGTCCTTGCCTTGCACTTTGAGCTGGCGCGTGAGGTCGCCTTCACCTTCGGCGATTTCCTGCAGGCCGTCGGCCACACCGCGAATCGGACGTACGATCACACGGGCGAAACTGGCACCGACGATTGCGAACACCACGGCCAGTACGGCGGCGATCGCAGCGATCAACCATGTCAGGCGGGTGGCGCCGGCCATCACTTCGTCACGCTTGATCAGGCCGATAAAGCGCCAGCCCAAGTCTTTGGAACTGACCACGTTAGCCATGTAGGCCACGCCATCGATGCTCACCTCGGTCACGCCATCGCCGTGCTTGGCCAGTTCGGCGTAGTTCGCGCCCAGGCCCGCCAGGGGCTTGAAGTTATGCGTGGCATCGCTGGGGTCCACCAGCACGTTGCCGTCGGCTTCCACCAGCATCAGGTAGCCGCTGTCGCCCAGCTTGATGGTGCGCACCAGCTCAGTGAGTTGCTTGAGCGACACGTCAAGGCCAACCACCCCAAGGACGTTACCCGTGGCATCCGCGACGGTGCGCACGGTGCCGATCAGCACCACATCGTCCGGGGCCCAGTAGTAGGCGCCTGTGCGCACGGTCTTGCCTGGCGCTGCAATGGCGGCCTGGTACCAGGGGCGGGTGCGCGGGTCGTATTGCGTCAGCTTGGCGTCGTCCGGCCAACTGGCGTAGCCGCCATCGCTCAGTCCCAGGGACAGGTAGGCGGTACTGGGGTGGCTTTTGGCGAACTGATCAAAAATCGCCAGCAGTTCGGTGTTGGTCGGCGTCAGCGGAATTTGCGCTGCATCGGCGCCGGCGTAGTTCTTCAGGTTCTTGGCCGCGATCACACGCGGGTCTTTGGCGACGAAGTCGACATTCTGGCTGATGCCGTCGAAAAACTGCTGCATGCCATTGTCGATCTGGCGGATCTCGCGGCCGCTGCTGTCGAGGAAGTTGGCCAGCGCACCCTCGCGCAGGTTCAGCACCACGATAATGGCGACCAGGATGACCGGCACGCACGCGATGGCCGCAAACGCCCATGTCAGCTTCTGCTTGATATTCATGACTTCACCCGCGGGTATTTATAGTTTTGGCAAGGGGAGAAAAATGGGTACTGCGTGTCGCAGGCGTTTTTATGAGAGGCGAGGCCATGCGTACCCTCGGTATATCGGCCGAGGGAGTTGGCACTTGAGGAGGGGGAATCAGGCGATCGGGTCACCGACCAGGGCATCGCGGCGCATCGACTGCAGGTTCTTCTCGATGGTTTCGCAGATGCTTTCCATCTGGATCTGGTGTTCGCTGGAATTGAACGGGCTTTGCAGGTCGGTGCCGATGCGTTCGATGGCCAGCAGCATGAAGCCCACGACCGTGGAGGCCAACGGCGTGAACCAACCGAGCGATTCCACCAGGCCCACCGGCACGATCAGGCAGAATAACGAAATGAATAGCCGCGGGAAGTACACGTAAGGGTAGGGCAGTGGCGTGTTGGCAATCCGCTCCATGCCGCCCTGGGCGTTGGAGAGGTCCACCAGGGTCGACTCCAACCGCGCCAGGCGGATGCTGTCCAGGCGCCCGGCCTGGTATTCGCGCGCCAGCAACGAGGCCGAGCCGGTGAGGATGTCATTGGCGAAGTTATTGGTGGCGCCGTTGCGCGCAAATTCTTCGGCGGGGATAAAGGCTCGCACTTCCTCCGGGCACGGCTGGCCCTTGAGGTGCGCAGCCAGGCAATTGACGTAAGCCACGTGACGGCGCAACAGCGTCGACTTCACCGGGTTCACCTCACCAGGGGCGTCATCGAGCAGGGTCAACACTTGCCGAGCAAAACTGCGCGAGTTGTTGACCATCGCACCCCACAGCGTGCGTGCTTCCCACCAGCGGTTGTAGGCGCTGCTGTTGCGAAAACTGATCAGCACCACCAGTGCCGAGCCGAGCAAGGTCAGGGGCATCAGCGGCAAATTGATCTTGGCGGTGAGAAACAGCATGAAATCCACCGTCACCGCCACATCCCACAACAACAGCCAGAACAACGCCCAGCCCACATAGCCCATGGTCTTGATGATCAGGCGGTATTTCTTCAGAAGGGCAGCTTTCAAACGAGAACCTCGCGGCGGGCGGTTGGCAACAATCCCCTGTTACGACGCCGCCGAGGAGGGAAGGTTCGCAGTGTGCTGAATCGATTAGTCCTCTAACCGCCAGGCGGAGAGAATGTAACCAAAGGTTGCGCGTAAGTGTGTGCCATAGGGCATTTGACTGTGGAACAACTTTGGTACTGATGACGTCTTGTCCGGCAATCGCTGTACATTGCGTTCGAGGCAAAAAGCCATTAATGGCAGGATTTTTGAAGTGATTTGTTTTGGGGCCGGGCTGCAGGGATTTCGTAGCTGAGATCAGTGGCATCAAGTTGGATGATCAGGGCTCTTTCATGCGTGTCAGTTCGTTGAAGTTGGCTATGTGTAATACCGCGCAAGCGCTCGAACGTCATAAGGATTTTGAATCGTGCATGAGAGCGCATTACCACGTGCTGCTCGTGCCCTATTCGAGACGACCGTTTTTCTACAAGAGTGCCCTTAAATACAGCCGCTTGATGGTGTCGTTTGCATTATTGAGCCAATACTTTTCTACACCGCTGCCTTTGTTGGCAGAAGTTAAAGCCTTGTGCGTAACGCGCAAATATTGTTCGAAAAACAGCCTGGAATCGATTTTTTTGCTATTCCGGGCCTTGGGTTTCATGGAGGTTGCGCCGCACCCCGAAGACAGTCGCTTCAGGGTGTATGCACCTTCGGATGAAGCCTGCCGCGAAGCGCGGTTGATGCTCACCGCCCTCACGGAGTCTTTGGCGCTGCTCTATCCCGAAAGGGAAGTGTTCCGGCAGATGCGCGACTTGGATGACCGCGAGTTCCTTGCGCTCTATTTCAAGGGTTTTGCCATGATTCTCGCGGCCGAGTTGACGGTGGATGTCTTGCTGCCCGAATGTTACTGGCTGGTGAAGCGCGACGCCGGCCATCTGTTGATGCTGGCGATCTACAACGACGCCTTTGCCCCTGAGAACGACCGCGCCACCTTCCGGTCGTCTTCCTACCTGGCCTTGGCCAAGCAACTTTCCGTGTCCAAGACCCACATTATCCGTATGGTGCAGGAGGGGGTTGAAAAGGGTTATTTCAAAGCCCACTCCAAAACCCGGCTGGAAGTTCTGCCACCCTTTGCCAGCCTGGTAAAGCGGTTCATGGCCTTTTCATTTGCGATGGGCCTGCATGCTATTGAGATGGGAGCGTAAGGATGCCTGCTAACTTGAAGTTGCGGCCCAGAATGCGCAGTTTGTTGTCACCTGCGGTGACCCAAGCCGAAGGGGTAGGGATTATTGCCTGGGTCGGCATGCTCCTGATTCCTGCGGCCCTGAAGTTGAATTTTTATATGTTGGGCGTCACGGTGGGCCTGCTGATTGTTTGCCGGGTACATGCCACCACGACGAACTTTCTGCTCTGGCGAGTGCTGGGGGTCACCTATATGGTGTTGTTGTCCGTCGGCTTCGCTTATCTGATTCATATGAACAAAGAGTTGCGTATCTATGGCCTGCCGTTGGCCGTGACCCTGGTGGTGGGCAGTGCGATCTTGTTTATCAGTGTCCAGGATTACCTGGTCGATGCGCTATTGATCTGGCTGATCCTGTGGCCACCCATGCAGGCGGATATATACGTTGGCACCGAGGTATATTTGCTGCTGTTCTGCGCCGCGTCGGTATCCATCGGGTTTATCTTGAGTTACTCCTACTTGAAGAACCTGCGTTCGGTATTGCTGGTGGAAAGCGAGTTTCGCGCCTTGGCCGAGACCGACTACCTGACCTCCATTCTCAACCGGCGCGCTTTTATGCAGAGCTTCGAGAAGTTGCTCGGTGGGGAGCAGGGCGGCTACTTCATCATGTTGGATATCGACAGTTTCAAAGAAAAAAACGATCTGTATGGCCACGACGTGGGGGACAAGATTCTGCGCGCCATGGCCCTGTGCCTGAAAAACGCCAAGGGCAGCCACAGCTTTGGACGGATCGGCGGGGAAGAGTTCGGCGTGTTATTGCAGGGCGACGATGTGGAGGTGGCCTGTGATTATGCCCTGGACTTGTTGCAAGCGATCCGCAGCAGTGTGCCTGCGCCCCACCATTACACCTGCAGTGCGGGAATGGCGCGTTTTTCGCCGGGCGACGAGTTGTCGGCCGTACTCAAGATGGCGGACAAGAACCTGTACGGCGCCAAGCGCAATGGCAAGGACTGTGTGCACCTGGACGGCGCGCTGCTAAAGGCGGTCTTGTCCTGAGGCTTGGCGTCTAGTGCATAGGTATCTGCACAACTTTCCAAGTTGCAGCAGCCAACGCTAACCACGATGCGAAGCGAGCCGCTCTTGATCTTGATCTGCTTTTGATCTTAAGCGCCCCGTTAAACCACGCTGGCGGATTACGGGCACACCGAGCCTGGGCGAGGTGCCGAGTGGTGGGGCAAGAGAACCCTAAGTAGCTGTTACCGCAGGAATGGATATGTACTCGGTATGACTGTGCCGGCTGTCAGGCCGCCTTCGCGAGCAAGCCCGCTCCCACAGTTGGATTGAGGGGTGTCAGGTAGATATGGGGCGGCTGTCGGGCCGCCATCGCAGGCAAGCCAGCTCCCACATTTGGATTGTGGGGTGTCAGGTAGGCAAGCGCCGGGTGGCAGGCCGTCACGGGAGCAAGCTCCCTCGGCACAGGCCCGGCGTCGCGCCGAAGTTATGCGTCTAGTGTTGTGACAACACGCTGGCCAGCAACCCAGGGAAGCGGCTTTCCAGCTCGTCACGGCGCAACGAGTTCATATGGGTGGTGCCCACATTGCGGGTGTGCACCAGGCCGGCATCGCGCAATACCCGGAAGTGATGGGACATGCTGGACTTGGGCCGCCCCCCGTCGAGTTCGCCACAGGTGGCCTCTGGCACGTTGGCCAGGTAGCGCACGATGTCCAGGCGCACGGGGTCGCTCAAGGCGTACAGCACACGCTCAAGCGTCAATTCTTGCGGGGTAGGGTGTTTGAAGGCTCGCATGGGGCGGATCATAACAGGGGGGTAGCGTTCAATACCATAGTTCGATTACCATCGAACTATCGAATCACTCATCCCTTCCTGGAGTTCTAAATGTCGGCTTTGTTCGAACCGTTCAAACTCAAAGATGTGACCTTGCGCAATCGCATTGCTATCCCCCCGATGTGCCAATACATGGCCGACGACGGCATGGTCAACGACTGGCACCACGTCCACCTGGCTGGCATGGCCCGTGGCGGTGCCGGCCTGCTGGTGGTCGAGGCCACCGCGGTCGCCCCTGAAGGGCGCATCACCCCAGGCTGCGCTGGGATCTGGAGCGACGCCCACGCCCAGGCATTCGTGCCCATGGTCAAGGCCATCAAGGCCGCAGGTTCGGTGCCGGGCATTCAGATCGCCCACGCCGGTCGCAAAGCCAGTGCCAATCGCCCCTGGGAAGGTGATGACCACATCCCGGCTTCTGATGCCCGTAGCTGGGAAACCATCGCCCCCTCTGCCATCGCGTTTGGTGCCAATTTGCCCAACGTACCGCGTGCCATGACCCTGGAAGACATTGCCCGCGTGCAGCAGGACTTCGTCGACGCGGCCCGCCGCGCTCGCGATGCCGGCTTTGAATGGATCGAACTGCACTTTGCCCACGGCTACCTGGGCCAGAGCTTTTTCTCTGAGCATTCCAACCAGCGTACCGATGCCTACGGTGGCAGCTTCGACAACCGCAGCCGCTTCCTCCTCGAAACCCTGGCTGCGGTGCGTGAAGTCTGGCCGGAAAACCTGCCGCTCACCGCCCGGTTCGGTGTGATCGAATACGACGGCCGTGATGAGCAGACCCTCACCGAGTCCATCGAACTGGCCCGCCGTTTCAAGGACGGTGGCCTGGACCTGCTGAGCGTCAGCGTCGGCTTTACCATTCCTGACACCAACATCCCATGGGGCCCGGCCTTCATGGGCCCGATTGCTGAGCGTGTACGCCGTGAAGCCGGTATTCCGGTGACCTCGGCCTGGGGCTTCGGCACGCCGCAACTGGCGCAAGGCGCGCTGCAGGCCGGGCACCTGGACCTGGTTTCGGTGGGGCGCGCACATTTGGCTGACCCGCACTGGGCCTACTTTGCCGCGAAGGAACTGGGCGTGGACAAGTCCTCCTGGACCTTGCCGGCGCCTTACGCGCATTGGCTGGAACGCTATCGCTGAGGTATGCCTGCGCGTTGCATGAGCCACTCGATTGAGTGGCTTTTTTTCGCCTGTCGCTTTTGGCGACCTACGCGGTGAAAAATAACAAATGAGAATCGATGTCAAACGAGAATCCGCTGATATATGATGCGCCGCGAATTCTTGGCAGGTTTGCCGTCCCATCTGGCTCATTCACTAGGTTCTACACCCATGCGTCGTACTCTGATTTCCATCTGTGTGCTCCAGGCGTTTTCCCCCTTCGCGTGGGCAGAGCAGGCACCTGCCGAGAACGCCAGTATCGAGCTGCAAGCGACCAATGTCACCGCCACCGCTGACCTTGAGTCGGCCCAAGGCCCCGTGCAGGGCTACCACGCCACACGTTCAGCCAGTGCGACGCGCACCGACACCGCCATTCATGAAACTCCACAGTCCATCAGCGTAGTGTCCAAGGACGTGGTCGAAGACCTCGGTGCAACGCGCCTGCAGGATGCCCTCGATTACGCGGGCGGCGTGGGCCGCGCCAACAATTTCGGCGGCCAGGGCCTGACCACCTTTACCGTTCGCGGCTTCACCACCGGCGAGTTCTACCGCAACGGTTTCCCGATCAACCGGGGTTACCCGAACATGCCGGACGCCAACACCATCGAGCGTCTTGAAGTGCTGCGCGGCCCTGCGACCATGCTCTACGGCCGTGGCGACCCAGGCGGTACCTTCAACGTGGTGTCCAAGCAGCCGCTGGCTGAACGCACCGTCACCCTGGGCAGCCAGCTCAATGACCAGGGCATGAAGCGCGGCACCCTGGATGCCTCCGGCCCGCTGGACGAGGAAGGCCGCCTGGCCTATCGCCTGAACGTGGTGGGCGAGGGCGGCGACACCTTCCGCGATCACGTCGAGACGGAACGCTACGGCGTGACGCCGGTGATCACCTGGCAGGCCACCGATGACACCAAGGTGACCTTCGAAGGCGATTTCATGCGCAACAACCACCCGCTGGACCGCGGCCTGACTCGTTTCCCCAACCAGCGTGGCACCCCCTCGCGCGATACGTTCTGGGGCGACAAGGATGCCGGCAAGCTGCACAACGACAACAACATGGCGCAGTTGCGTTTCGAGCACATGCTTAACGACAACTGGACCCTGGGCGGCGGTTTTCAATGGTTGGACGGCAGCCTGAAGGGCAACGCCATTGAGGCCAACGGGCCGGGTAGCCTGGGCGCCGATGGCCGGACCCTGCAACGCAACTTCAACTACCGCAAGCTGGAATGGACCGACAAGGACTATCAGCTCAACCTGACCGGGCACTTCTCCACCGGCGGGTTCGATCACACCTTGCTTACCGGTATCGAGTACGAGGATTACGACTACAAGTCGATTATCCAGCGTTCCAGCGCCGCGGCGGGCACCTATCCAATTGACATCTTTAATCCGGTGTACGGTCAAGCCCGTCCGGCGCTGACCCGAACGCCGACCCACGACAAAGAAAACCTCAAGACCTACGCCGCTTTTGTACAGGACCAGGTTGCTCTCACTGAACGTCTGAAAGTGCTGGCCGGTGCTCGCTTCGAGCGTTTCGAGCATGATTACCAGAACTATGTTGGTAAAAGCTGGCAGGCCGCCGACAACGCCGTCACCCCACGCGTGGGTGTGATCTACGACCTCACCGACACCGTCGCGGTCTATGCCGATGCTGCGCGTTCGTTCAAGCCCAACACTGGCGCCAGCCGCGAAGGCGGTGGTTTTGCGCCGGAGAAAGGCAAGTCCTACGAGATGGGTATCAAGTGGGAGGCGCTGGACCGGCAGTTGAGCGTGGATGCGGCGATCTATCAGATCGAGAAGAAGAACGTGCTGACCACCGATCCCGTGGACAATACCTTCAGTGTCGCGGCCGGCCAGGTGCGCAGTCGGGGCTTCGACCTCAATGTGGCAGGCAACCTCACGCCCGAATGGCGCGTGATCGGCGGCTACGCTTACGTAGATGCCGAAGTCACCCGTGATAACACTCTGCGCTCCGGCACTCGCTTGATGAACATCCCGCGCAACAGTTTCAGCCTGCTCAACGTCTACGAGTTCCAGGACGGCGCGCTCAAAGGCCTGGGCCTGGGCGCCGGCGGCAAGTACGTCGACCAACGCGCCGGCCAGACCGCCAATACGGCATTCTCCATGGACGCCTATACCGTGGTCGACCTGCTCGGTTACTACAAGGTCAATGAGCGTGTGCGCTTGAACCTCGATGTGAAGAACCTGTTCAACCGCGAATATGAAGAAGGCGCGTTCGGCAATATCTACGCCTACCCCGGCGCACCGCGTACCGTGCAGGTGGGCATCGCCTACACCCTGTGATGAACAGCTGCGGTACCACGCGGGGCCTGTGGCGAGAGAGATTGCTCCCGCAACGGCCCCTATCTACCTGACTCCCCAGGATCCAACTGTGGGAGCTGGCTTGCCTGCGATGACGGCCTGCCAGCCGACGCATTTCTACCTGATACCCTCGCGATCCAACTGTGGGAGCTGGCTTGCCTGCGAAGACGGCCTGCCAGCCGACGCATTTCTACCTGATACCCTCGCGATCCAACTGTGGGAGCTGGCTTGCCTGCGATGACGGCCTGACAGCCGACACTTCTCTACCTGACACCCCACATTTGGAATGCGGCGCGTCAGGTGGATATGCGTCGGCTGGCAGGCCGTCGTGGGAGCAAGCTCCCTCGCCACAGGGGCCTGCATCAGCTTCCCTGTCAGGTTTAACAGTAGACACTGGCGGGCGATCGAGGGATGTTTGCTCGTAACGTGCCAGCGCAGCGGTCGGCGCTCATTGCTTTTCGAAGCCACGCTTAATAGGGATATTAAAAATGGAACGGGAACTGATCGAGAAAGCTGAAGACCTGATCAAAAAGACCAACGATGCCGAGCGTCTGTTCACCCGATACGCCACCAAGTGCTACACGTCAGCCTTGCAAAAATATGCCAAGGAGATCAGCGAAACCTCCTATACCTATCTGCTGGCCGAGCTGGCCGAAAGTTCGCTGAGTTCGGAAATTCTAGGCCGTCCAGGCGCCAATATCAGCCTGGTCAGGATCGAGATAGAGGAGGTCATGCTCGAAGCCGATGTGATCAAGAAATTGAAGCGGGCCGAAACCCATTACCTGGAAACCCTGGAATCGGTGCGCAAGTTCGAAGACCTTAAACGCTTCGAGAAAATGCAGGACACGTCCGATATCGTCCGCTCGATAAAACTTGGCGTGTCACGTTTCAATATCCTGTTTGTCATCTTGCTGATCGGTGGGTTGACCTGGGCGGCGATCAATTTGCCTAAAGAAGCCTTGGCGTTGATTTCCGCTGCGATCGGCGGCGCTATCACTCACTTGCTGTCCGAGCGCCAGGCCGTGCTGGCGCTGAAAAAAGAGGGCGATAACACCTGCCCCAGGGCCAACAATAACAGTCAGGAATGACGCGGGCTCACAACGGCGTCAACACGTTCATCACCGTATCCAGCGCCACCCGCGTGTCATCCAGTTGCACCAGCGACGCATGCCGCGCACCCAGGGCGTCGCGGTTCTGGATCGCAGTGAGGATCGCTTTGTGCCGAGGCAGACTCAGGCCCTGGATATCCGGACGGCGGTTGGTGATGTTGATCGACTCGCGCAACGGCAGCGAGAGCATGTTGCACATATAGGCGAGCAGGTCGTTGCGGGTGGCGTCGGCAATCGCGCGGTGGAAGTCCAGGTCGGCCTGTAACAGGTCCTCGTGGGTCTTGGCGGTTTCCATGCCTTGGTAGGCTTGTTCGATGGTGGCGATGTCTTCGTCGGTGGCGGTGGTCGCGGCCATGGCGGCGATTTCCGGTTCGAGGATGCGGCGCACCCCGGCCAGGGTGTTGAAGAACTCGCTGTGGGGCGTGGACTGCATCAACCAGGACAGCACGTCCGGGTCGAGCAGGTGCCATTTCAAGCGTGGCCGTACCACCGCGCCCACCCGTGGCTTGGAATACACCAGGCCCTTGGCGCTGAGCACCCGCGTGGCTTCGCGCAATACCGAGCGGCTGACCTGGTATTCCTCGCACAGCGTGGCTTCCATGGGCAAGCGTTCTTCAGGCTTGAAGCGACCGGAAACGATGTGCATGCCCAAGTCCTGAACGATCTGGGCATGCTGGCTCTTGCGCGGCTTGGGCGGCTGGTGATCCATAACGACGGGGAGGCTCTGGCTTAGATTCGCCGCATCATAGCATCCCAATTAGTGGGAATGCCGTGGGACTTCTGCCCCGCGACAGCCCACCAGGAAGTCAAAGTCACAGCCTTGGTCGGCCTGCAGCACATGGTCGATATACAGCTGGCGATAGCCGCCGACGATTAGGTTCTGCGCGGGCGGCAGGTCGGCCATGCGCGCTGCCAGCTCGGCGTCTGGAATGTCCAGGTGCAGGCGGCCATTGGCGCAATCGAGTTCGATCCAGTCACCTTCCTTCACTGTCGCCAACGGCCCGCCAGCAGCGGCTTCCGGTGCCACGTGCAACACCACGGTGCCGTAGGCGGTGCCGCTCATGCGCGCATCGGAAATGCGCACCATGTCCGTCACGCCCTGGGCCAGCAGCTTGGCCGGCAGGCCCATGTTGCCGACTTCGGCCATGCCGGGGTAACCCTTGGGGCCGCAGTTCTTCATGACCAGGATCGAGTTGGCATCCACGTCCAGCTCCGGGTCGTTGATGCGTGCCTTGTACATGTCGAAGTTCTCGAACACCACGGCGCGGCCACGGTGTTGCATCAGTTCGGGGCTCGCTGCCGAAGGCTTGAGCACCGCGCCCAGGGGCGCGAGGTTGCCACGCAGCACGCAGATGCCGCCGTCGGCGCGGATCGGGTTGTCCAGCGTGCGGATCACTTCGTCCTGGCCGTAGATCGGCGCATCCTGGGTGTTCTCGCCCAGGGACTTGCCGTTGACCGTCAAGGCGTTCGGGTGGGGGATCAGGTTGGCCTCACCCAGGCGACGCAGCACCGCGGGCAGGCCGCCGGCGTAGTAGAACTCTTCCATCAGAAAGCGTCCGGAGGGCTGCAGGTCGACGATGGTCGGCATACCGCGGCCGATGCGGGTCCAGTCATCCAGGTCGAGTTCGACGCCGATGCGCCCGGCGATGGCTTTCAAGTGGATCACGGCGTTGGTCGAGCCGCCGATGGCCGCGTTCACGCGGATAGCGTTTTCAAACGCCTCCTTGGTGAGGATTTTCGACAGCTTCAAGTCTTCACGCACCATCTCCACGGCGCGCATGCCCGACATGTGCGCCAATACATAGCGGCGTGCATCCACCGCCGGGATCGCCGCGTTGTGGGGCAGGGAAGTGCCCAGCGCCTCGGCCATGCAGGCCATGGTGGAGGCCGTGCCCATGGTGTTGCAGGTGCCCGCCGAGCGCGACATGCCGCCCTCGGCCGCGAGGAAATCATCCAGGGTGATGGTGCCGGCCTTGACCTGTTCGCTGAGCTGCCACACCACCGTCCCCGAGCCGATGTCCTGGCCCTTGTGCTTGCCGTTGAGCATCGGTCCGCCGGTGACGACGATGGCCGGCACATCACAACTGGCCGCGCCCATCAGCAGCGCCGGGGTGGTCTTGTCGCAGCCGGTCAGCAGCACCACACCATCAATCGGATTGCCGCGAATCGCTTCTTCCACATCCATGCTCGCCAGGTTGCGCGTGAGCATGGCGGTAGGGCGCAGGTTGGATTCGCCATTGGAAAACACCGGGAACTCCACCGGAAAGCCACCGGCCTCGATCACGCCACGCTTGACGTGCTCGGCGATCTGGCGGAAATGCGCGTTGCACGGGGTCAGCTCCGACCAGGTGTTACAGATGCCGATGATCGGCTTGCCATGGAACTGATGGTCGGCAATGCCCTGGTTCTTCATCCAACTGCGGTACATGAAGCCGTTTTTGTCGGCGGTACCAAACCACTGGGCAGAGCGTAGGCCGGGCTTTTTGTCAGGCATGATCGATTCTCTTATTGTATGACTATATGTTCTATGCGTGCTTAAACATAAGCGCAAAATCGCCGCTTTGGAAGTGTTGTTTTGCAAATAGTCATACTATATAGTCGAGCTCAACTGAGGTATGGCCCTGGCGGATTTCGTCAGAGGCGTCCCCCGAGCTTCTATAAAAACAACAATCGGAGATCGACCCCATGAGCCAGGAACTGCGGCTTATTCGGCGCATCACGCTGAAACTGATTCCCTTCCTGATCCTGCTGTACCTGATCGCCTACGTGGACCGTTCCGCCGTGGGCTTCGCCAAGCTGCACATGGGCGCTGACGTGGGCATCGGTGACGCCGCCTATGGCCTCGGTGCCGGGTTGTTCTTCATTGGCTATTTCCTGTTCGAAATTCCCAGCAACCTGATGCTTGACCGCTTCGGCGCACGGCGCTGGTTTGCGCGCATCATGATTACCTGGGGCGCCATCACCATCGGCATGGCGTTCGTGCAGGGGCCGCACAGCTTCTATGTGATGCGCTTTCTGCTGGGCGCGGCGGAGGCGGGGTTCTTTCCCGGCGTGCTGTACTACATCACCCAGTGGTTCCCGGTGCGCCATCGCGGCAAGATCCTCGGGCTGTTCATCCTCTCCCAACCTATTGCAATGATGATCACCGGCCCGGTGTCCGGCGGTTTGCTCGGCATGGACGGCATTCTTGGCCTGCATGGCTGGCAGTGGCTGTTCATCGTGATCGGCACCCCGGCGATCCTGCTGACCTGGCCGGTGCTGCGTTACCTGCCGGACGGCCCCCAGAAGGTCAACTGGATGAGCGAGGAAGAAAAAGCCTGGCTCACCGGCGAGCTGCACAAAGACCTGCAAGCCTACGGCCAGACGCGCCATGGCAACCCCTTGCATGCGCTCAAGGACAAGCGCGTGTTGCTGCTGGCGCTGTTCTACCTGCCGGTGACCCTGAGTATCTACGGCCTCGGCTTGTGGCTGCCGACCCTGATCAAGCAGTTTGGCGGCAGCGACCTCACAACCGGTTTCATCTCCGCCGTGCCCTATATCTTCGGCATCATCGGCCTGTTGATCATCCCGCGCAGTTCCGACCGCTTGAACGACCGTTACGGCCATCTCGCCGTGCTCTATGTACTGGGCGCCATCGGCCTGTTCTGCAGCGCCTGGCTCACGGTGCCAGTGCTGCAAATGGCCGCACTGTGCCTGGCGGCGTTTGCCATGTTTTCCTGCACCGCCGTGTTCTGGACCCTGCCGGGGCGCTTCTTTGCCGGCGCCAGTGCGGCAGCCGGTATTGCCTTGATCAACTCGGTGGGCAACCTCGGCGGTTACATCGGCCCGTTCGTGATCGGTGCGCTCAAGGAGTACACCGGCAATCTGGCCTCAGGCTTGTATTTCTTATCCGGTGTGATGGTGTTCGGGTTGCTGCTGACCCTCGTGGTCTACCGCTTGTTGGAACGCAAGCACGTGCTGCCCGTCGACCAATTCGCCGCCAGCGCCCGTGGCGCCACACGCACTTAAATCCAGGAGAACCTGCATGCGTTTAGTTCAGTTCGAGTTGAGCAACGGTGAGCGCCGCGTCGGCGTGGTAGAAGGCAACCAGGTACGCGAAGTGCGCGGCGCCCACAGCGTGCGTGAACTCGCGCTGGCTGCCATCGATGTCGGCGGCAAGTTGCAGCAACAGGTAGAAGCCCTCGGCCTGGGTGTCAGCCATGACTACGCCGCCTTGTTGGCGGAACACAAAATCCTGCCGCCGTTGGACCATCCGGACCCGGCCCATATGCTGATCAGCGGCACTGGTCTCACCCACCTGGGCAGTGCCTCGGCCCGCGACAAGATGCACCAGCAGGCCGGCGACGACAGCGCGATGACCGACACCATGCGCATCTTCAAATGGGGCGTGGAGGGCGGCAAACCAGGCGCTGGCCAGGCCGGTGTGCAACCGGAGTGGTTCTACAAAGGCGATGGCAGCATCGTCGTGCGCCCGGGCCAGGCCTTCCCGGTGCCGCCGTTCGCCGAAGACGCCGGCGAAGAGCCGGAAATCGGCGGCCTCTATGTGATCGGGCATGACCGTAAACCCTATCGCCTGGGCTTTGCGGTGGGCAACGAGTTCTCCGACCATGTGATGGAGCGCAAGAACTACCTGTACCTGGCCCATTCCAAGCTGCGCAGTTGCAGCTATGGCCCGGAGTTGCGCGTGGGCGAACTGCCCGAGCATCTGGCGGGCACCAGCCGCATTCTGCGCAACGGCGAGGTCATCTGGCAGAACGAATTCCTCAGTGGCGAGGCCAATATGTGCCACAGCCTGGAAAACCTCGAATACCACCACTTCAAATACAGCCAGTTCCTCAAGCCGGGCGATGTGCACATTCACTTCTTCGGCACCGCCACCTTGTCATTCGCCGACGGTATACGTACCCAGCCGGGCGATGTGTTCGAGATCAGCCAGGCTGAATTCGGCGCGCCGTTGATCAACGGTATCGGCAGCAGCGATGCGGCATTTGAACCCGGCCAAGTCACCCCCCTTTAAGGAGATCAACATGACCCCGTTCCTCGGCCACAACTACATCGGCGGCCAGCGCAGCGCCAACGGCAGCATCAAGCTGCAAAGCATCGACGCCACCACCGGCGAAGCCTTGCCTCAGGATTTCTACCAGGCCACCGCCCAGGAAGTGGATGCCGCCGCCCAGGCCGCGGCACAGGCTTACCCAGCCTATCGCGCCTTGAGCGCCGCACGGCGTGCGCAGTTCCTGGATGCGGTGGCCGATGAGCTGGACGCCTTGGGCGATGACTTCGTCGAACTGGTCTGCCGCGAAACCGCCTTGCCGGCCGCACGCATCAAAGGCGAACGCGGGCGCACCAGCGGCCAGATGCGCTTGTTCGCCACCGTGCTGCGCCGTGGTGACTTCTACGGCGCGCGTATCGACAAGGCCCTGCCAGAGCGCCAGCCGCTGCCGCGCCCGGACCTGCGCCAATACCGTATCGGCCTCGGCCCGGTGGCGGTGTTCGGCGCCAGCAACTTCCCCCTGGCATTTTCCACGGCTGGCGGCGACACCGCTGCCGCGCTGGCCGCCGGCTGCCCGGTGGTGTTCAAGGCCCACAGTGGGCACATGGCGACCGCCGAGCGCGTGGCCGATGCGATCATTCGTGCTGCCGAGGCCACCGAGATGCCGGCTGGCGTGTTCAATATGATCTTTGGCGGCGGCGTCGGTGAGGCGCTGGTCAAGCATCCGGCGATCCAGGCGGTAGGCTTTACCGGCTCGCTCAAAGGCGGCCGCGCCCTCTGCGACATGGCCGCGGCGCGCCCGCAACCGATCCCGGTGTTTGCCGAGATGTCGAGCATCAACCCCGTGATCGTGCTGCCCCAGGCGCTGCAAGCCCGTGCTGAAAGCATTGCCCGTGACCTGACCGCGTCGGTGGTACAAGGCTGCGGCCAGTTCTGCACCAACCCAGGCCTGGTGATCGGTATCGCCTCGCCTGCGTTCACCGCGTTCACTCAGCAGGTCGCGCAATTGATCGGTGAACAACCGGCGCAAACCATGCTGAATGCCGGCACCCTGGGCAGCTACGGCAAGGGCCTGGAAAAACTCCGGTCTCACCCGGGCATCCAGCATCTGGCGGGCAGCGCGCAATCGGGCAATCAGGCGCAACCGCAACTGTTCAAGGCGGATGTACGTCTGTTGATTGACGGCGATGAAGTGCTCCAGGAAGAAGTCTTCGGCCCCACCACGGTGTTCGTCGAAGTGGCCGATCAGGCCCAACTCAGCGCCGCCCTGCAGGGGCTGCACGGGCAATTGACCGCCACGCTCATCGGCGAACCGACCGACCTGCACCAGTTCGCCGAACTCACGCCCCTGCTGGAACAGAAAGTCGGGCGCATCCTGCTCAACGGTTACCCCACTGGCGTGGAGGTGTGCGATTCCATGGTTCACGGCGGGCCGTACCCGGCGACTTCCGACGCCCGTGGCACCTCGGTCGGCACTTTGGCTATCGACCGTTTCCTGCGCCCGGTGTGCTTCCAGAACTACCCTGATAGCCTGCTGCCCGACGCGTTGAAAAACGCCAACCCCTTGCGTATTCAGCGCCTGGTAAATGGCACGCCATCGCGCGAATCGCTGTAACTGATCAGGAGGCTTCATGTCGTTGAGCGCAGTCACCCCGCACCGTGCCCGGTTGGGCGAAGGGCCGTTCTGGGATGTACCGTCCCAGGCCCTGTATTGGGTGGATATCGCCGCCCGCCAGGCGCTGCGTCTGCTGGGGGGGCAGTTGCAGGTGTGGCAATTGCCTGAGCACGTCTCGGCGTTCATCCCCTGTCAAAGCGGTGATGCGCTGGTGACCTTGAGCAGCGGTGTGTATCGCCTGGACCTGGCCACCGAAGCCTTGACCCTGCTGTGCGTAGCCGACCCGCAAACGGGCAACCGCGGCAATGAAGCACGCTGCGATGCCCAGGGCCGGCTGTGGTTGGGCACCATGCAGAACAACATAGGCGAGCAGGGCGAAGACCTGCCGATTACCCGGCGCTCCGGTGGCTTGTTTCGCATCGATGCCGATGCGCGGGTCACGCCGTTGTTGGCGGGCCTGGGCATTCCCAACACCTTGCTTTGGAACGAGGCGGGCAGCCAGGTGCATTTCGGCGACAGCATGGACGGTACGCTCTATCAGCATTCGATCCAGGCTGACGGCCAACTCGGCGCCGCCCAGGCCTGGTTCGGGCCGCACACACGCGGCGGGCCGGATGGCTCGGCCATGGACGCCGAAGGCTACATCTGGAACGCGCGCTGGGATGGCAGTTGCCTGCTGCGGCTAACGCCTTCAGGTGAGGTGGATCGCATCATCGAACTACCGGTCAGCCGTCCCACCAGTTGCGTGTTCGGTGGGCCCGAGCTCACCACGCTGTACATCACCAGCGCGGCGAGTCCCTTGGATCACCCCCTTGATGGTGCGGTATTGGCCATTGAGGTCGACGTGCCAGGCAAGCCCTGTCACCGCTTCGCCGGATAAACCAAACGCGCCGTTGTGGCGAGGGAGGCTGCTCCCCCTCGCCAGCGCAACCGGAGCTGGGTTTTTTTGGGGGGGGGGTGCGCCCCCCCCCGCGAGCGAACGCCCCCGCCCCCACAGTACCCCTCCACAACAAAAACAATAAAAA
>NZ_WKFA01000026.1:0-67907 GCF_021605325.1 Pseudomonas sp. PA-7-1E | reverse complement strand
GGTGTGTCGGACAAGACCAAGCCGTTCCTGCAGGCATTCATCGATGCCTACGGCAAGTGGGTAGAAAAGCAGAAAGGCTGAAATTAGCCCGGCACCTGTAGGAGCGAGCTTGCTCGCGAAAAAACTCGACGACAACGCGTTCATTCAGGATGTCAGCGTTACCGTTAGCGATCTTCGCGAGCAAGCTCGCTCCTACAGTAGGGGGTTATCGCAACCAGTTGGTGCGTGCCAGTTCGATAACCTCATCGCCACGCCCGCTCATCACCGCCTTGAGCATGTACAGGCTGAACCCCTTGGCCTGTTCCAGCTTGATGCTCGGCGGCATCACCAGTTCCTGAGTCGCGGTCACCACATCCACCAACACCGGGCCATCGTGGGCCAGGGCTCGGCGCAGTGCCGGCTCCAAGTCTTCGGATTGCTCCACACGTATGCCCAAAATGCCCATGGCATTGGACATGGCCGCGAAGTCCGGGTTTTTCAGCTCGGTGCCGGTGTCCAGGTAACCCGCAGCCTTCATCTCCATCGCGACAAAGCCCAGGGACGAATTGTTGAACACCACGAGTTTGACCGGCAATTGCAGTTGCGCCAGGGAAATGAAATCCCCCATCAACATGGTGAAACCACCGTCCCCGGACATCGAGATCACCTGCCGTCCAGGGAACGCCGCCTGGGCGCCGATAGCCTGAGGCATGGCGTTGGCCATCGAGCCATGGTTGAACGAGCCGATCAGCCGGCGCTTGCCGTTCATCTTCAGATAACGCGCCGCCCACACGGTGGGTGAGCCGACATCGGCGGTAAAGATCGCATCATCATCGGCCAGTTCGCTGAGCAAGCGCGCCACATACTGGGGATGGATTGGCCGGCCGGCCTTGGACGGTTGCGCCAGGTCATCCAGGCCTTGGCGGGCTTTTTCGTAGTGCTTGAGGGAGGTTTCGAGGAAGCTGCGATCGGTCTTGCGGGTCAGGCGCGGCAACAGCGCGTCGATGGTTTCACTGACGTCGGCGGCGATGCCCAGGTCCAGGGTCGCACGGCGCCCCAGGGCTTGGGGGTTGCGGTCCACCTGGATGATCCTGGCGTCGGTCGGGTAGAACTGGCGATAAGGGAAGTCGGTGCCGAGCATGACCAAGGTGTCGCAATCGAGCATGGCGTGGTAGCCGGAGCTGAAACCGATCAGGCCGGTCATGCCGACGTCGAACGGGTTATCCCACTCCACGTGCTCCTTGCCCCGCAGTGCGTGCACCACCGGCGCGCCGAGGGCGTCGGCCAGCGCCACCACTTGATCGTGGGCACCGGCACAGCCGCTGCCACACAGCAGGGTGACTTTCTCGCTGCTCTGGAGCATGTCGGTGAGGCGCTGCAAGTCCTGCTCAATCGGCACGGTGCGCGGTGCGTGCAAGGCCGGCCACGGCTTGAGCTTATCTTCCACCTCCAACAGCGACACATCCCCCGGAATCACCACCACCGCCACGCCTCGGTTGAGGATCGCCGAACGCATGGCACGGTGCAGCACCTGAGGCATCTGCTCGGGGTTGCTCACCAGCTCGATAAAGTGGCTGCATTCCTTGAACAGCTCCTGGGGATGGGTTTCCTGAAAGTAATTCAGGCCAACCTCCGAGGACGGAATTTGCGCGGCAATCGCCAGCACCGGCACATGGTTGCGATGGCAATCGAACAAACCATTGATCAAATGCAGGTTACCCGGCCCGCAACTGCCGGCGCACACCGTCAACTCGCCGGTGGCCGCCGCTTCGGCACCGGCAGCGAAGGCGGCGACCTCCTCGTGGCGCACATGCATCCACTCGATGCTGTCCATGCTGCGCAGGGCGTCGGTCAGGCCATTGAGGCTGTCGCCGGTGAGCCCCCAGATACGCTTGATACCCGCTTGTTCCAGGGTGGTCGCCAACTGCTGGGCCAGGTTGATTTTCGCCATGAGGAACTCCAATCGTCAGTGAGGTTGAAAAACTGCTGATCAGTAGGGGACAGTTCAATCACGGCGAATGCTCCGCCATTAATGTGAAGATTGCGTCATGCTCGCGCGATACTGCCGCGTACGCCGCGCGATAAACCACTGGTCACAGGCCAATGCCAGCCAGGGCGCAACGTTGGGGTTGGGCAGACGGCCGCGGCTCAGGCGACGCATCTGGTCGCGCACCACGGCGAGGGTGGCGAGGGCGGCCAGCGGTTTGCGCTTCCATTCCATGGGCCGCAGTTGTGGGTTGAGGTCGCGACCTTCACGCCACTGTTTGATCAGTTGCGGCTCCAGGGTCAGGGCGGTGGCGATGCCGGCCATGGCGATGCCGCTGTCCAATACTTGCTGGACCACCGGCAAGCGGCGAATACCTCCGGTCACCATCAGTGGCATGGTGGCGATGCTCGCCATTTGCGTGGCGAAATCCAAAAAGTAGGCTTCACGGGCCAAGGTGCGGCCGTCCCGCGCTTCACCTTGCATGGCCGGCGCTTCATAGCTGCCGCCGGACAACTCAAGCAAATCGATCGGCAGTGTATTGAGCATTTCCACTACAGCGCGTGCATCGGTCTCATCGAAGCCGCCGCGCTGGAAGTCTGCGGAATTGAGCTTTACCGACACACAAAATGAAGGGCTGACATTGGCCCGCACGGCACGGATGACTTCTAGCAGCAGGCGTGCCCGGTTTTCCAGGGAGCCGCCCCAACGGTCGGTGCGATGGTTGCTCAAGGGCGAGAGGAACTGACTCAACAAATAGCCATGGGCGCCGTGGATCTGCACCCCGGTGAACCCGGCTTGCTCGGCCAGGCGGGCGCTGGTGGCGAAGCGCTTGATGACGTCCTGGATGTCGTCTTCGGTCATGGCCTTGGGTTTGGCGAACATCTTGGAAAAACTGCCCACATCCAGCGCAATAGCCGAGGGTGCCAACGCTTGTTGACCGAGGTTGGCCATGGTCTGGCGGCCCGGATGGCTGAGCTGTACCCAGAAGTGCACACCTTTGGCCCGGGCTACGTCGGCCCATTCACGAAAACTGGCCAGGTGTTGCTCGTTTTCCAGCGCGACACCGCCAGGGCCGGTCATGGCGCGGCGGTCGATCATCACGTTACCGGTCAACAGTAAGCCGGGCTCGCCGTCGGCCCAGGTCTTGTACAGCTGCTTCAATGCTTTGGACGGTGCCTGATGCAGGTCCGCCATATTCTCTTCCATCGCGGCCTTGGCGATGCGGTTGGCGATGACTTGGCCGTTGGGCAGTTGCAGCGATTCGAACGGTGACATGGGTTAACTCCTGAGCAGGGGAGGTCTCAGGCTAAGCTTAAAGTTAACTTTAATGTCAAGCGGCAGTCGATCACACAGGATTGACGGGCGACGGAACTGTAGGAACGAGGGGGACGCCCAGTTCTTGCTCGCGAAGAACGCGAGGGCGCCGCTACAGCCAGGCGACCTGCGTTATCGTTCAGGTTTTTCGCGAGCAAGCTCGCTCCTACAGGGACAAGGTGTCAGCGGCGGCGGAACAGCGGCAGTGGTTCATCGGTGGCCGCTTGATAGGTCACCGAGAAATCCTTGAGACTTTCCAGCGCTTCGTACGGGTCTTTGTCCGCGCGCAAGGCGAAGGCATCGAACCCGCAGCGGTGCAGGTAGAACAACTGGTCACGCAGCACGTCGCCAATGGCCCGCAGTTCACCCTTGTAGCCATAACGGTCACGCAGCAGGCGGGCGTTGGAGTAGTTGCGCCCGTCGGTGAAGGCCGGGAAGTTCAGGGCGATGACCTGAAAATGCTGCACGTCATCACCGATTTCTTCGGCTTCTTCATCGGCGTCCAGCCATACACCCAAACCGCCGTCGCGGGCCTTGAGGGCGTGGCCGTGCTCGCGCCACAGGGCCAGCGGCACGATCAGGTCGTCGCAGTTGGAGATGCCGTCGAAGCTCGCGTCCTTGGGCAGCAGGTGCCAGGTTTCGTCGACGACTGCGTTGTTCTTAATGATTCGCTGCATAGACACGCTCCTTGAACAGGTCGATGCCGATGCGCTGGTAGGTGTCGATGAAGCGCTCATCTTCGGTACGCTGTTCGATATACACGTCGATCAGCTTGCCGATCACCTCCGGCATGGCTTCCTGGGCGAAGGATGGGCCGAGGATCTTGCCCAGGCTCGCATCGCGGCTGGCGCTGCCACCCAGGGACACTTGGTAGAATTCTTCGCCTTTCTTGTCCACGCCCAGGATGCCAATGTGGCCGACGTGGTGGTGACCACAAGCGTTCATGCAACCGGAGATGTTCAGGTCCAGCTCGCCGATATCGAACAGGTAATCCAGGTCGTCGAAACGGCGTTGGATCGACTCCGCAATCGGGATCGACTTGGCGTTGGCCAGGGAGCAGAAGTCGCCGCCCGGGCAGCAGATGATATCGGTCAGCAGGCCGATGTTCGGCGTAGCAAAGCCGCCTTCGCGCAGTTCGCCCCACAGGGTGAACAGTTGGCTCTGTTCAACGTCCGCAAGAATGATGTTCTGCTCGTGGGAGGTGCGCAGTTGGCCGAAGCTGTAGCGCTCGGCCAGGTCGGCGACCGCGTCCAGTTGCTTGTCGGTGATGTCGCCAGGTGCAACGCCGGTGGGCTTGAGCGACAGGGTCACTGCCACGTAGCCCGGCTTCTTGTGCGCCAGCGTATTGCGCGTGCGCCAGCGGGCGAAGCCTGGGTGTTGCTGGTCGAGTGCGGCCAACTCGGCGTCCTGATTGCTCAGGGCCTTGTACTCAGGGTCGACGAAGTGCTTGGCGACGCGGTGCACTTCGGCTTCGGTCAGGGTGGTCTGGCCGCCGCGCAGATGTTCCATTTCGGCATCGACTTTCTGGGCAAACACCTCAGGGGTCAGCGCCTTGACCAGGATCTTGATCCGGGCCTTGTACTTGTTGTCGCGACGGCCATAGCGGTTGTAGACCCGCAGGATGGCGTCGAGGTAGCTCAACAGGTCCTGCCACGGCAGGAACTCGTTGATGAACGCACCGACCACCGGCGTACGACCAAGGCCGCCACCCACCAGCACACGGAAGCCCAGCTCGCCTGCAGCGTTGTACACCGGCTCCAGGCCGATATCGTGGACTTCGATGGCGGCGCGGTCCGAGGTCGAGCCATTGATGGCGATCTTGAACTTGCGTGGCAGGTAGGCGAACTCAGGGTGGAAGGTAGTCCACTGGCGCACGATTTCGCACCACGGCCGTGGGTCGATCAACTCGTCGGCAGCGACGCCGGCAAATTGGTCGGTGGTCACGTTGCGCAGGCAGTTACCGCTGGTCTGAATGGCGTGCATCTGCACGGTAGCCAGTTCAGCCAGGATATCCGGCACATCTTCCAGGGCCGGCCAGTTGAACTGCACGTTCTGGCGGGTGCTGATATGGGCATAGCCTTTGTCGAAGTCGCGGGCGATCTTGGCCATCATTCGCGTCTGGCGCGACGTCAGTTGGCCATAGGGCACGGCCACCCTCAGCATCGGCGCAAAGCGCTGAACGTAAAGGCCATTTTGCAGGCGCAGAGGGCGGAACTCTTCTTCGCTCAGTTCACCTGCTAAGTAGCGTCGGGTCTGATCACGGAACTGCTTGACGCGGTCCTCGATGATGCGCTGATCGTATTCGTCGTATACGTACATATAGGTCCTGTTCTCGGCAAATCTGCGCGCACGGCCGCGCACTCCCAACGGAGCCGGCGCACGATACCAGTTTGCGTATATGCGCAAAAGTGATGTTTGGGTATATGCACATAACCAAACTGACTAATGAGAACAGTTATCGCGATACCCACATTTGTCATGGGGGCAAGACTGGTCTTTACTGTGGACGAGTCTTAGTGCAGTCACCTATAAAACCGACAAGAGGCGATGCGATGAGTAATTCCACCAAAGCCCGTAAACCTGACAGTACCGTTGATGCCTGGGCCATTTTGTTTCTGATTATTCTCGTGGTCGGGACCGCTGTATTTTGGGTCAGCCACCAGTGATAAAACCGTTGATTGAGCAGCGACTGGTTGTCGAGTAGCCAAGATGATGGCGGTCGATATTCAAGGTTCATCTGAGCGCCTGCATTTGTCAGCGCCGCCAGCGCCGGTGGATTCCGTGGGCTGGCGGTCGTTGGCAAACCGGCGTCCTGTTTATGCGTTCAGTCTGCATCGGCGGCTGCGTTAAACACCGGCCAGGTACAGCACCAGCTTGACGATGCCAAACAGCGTCAAGGCAAACACCACCGTGAACGCAATGCCCAGGATCACAAAGTGGCTGGGTTTGCCATGGGTGAAATCGCGGGCGCGATTCTTGCCGCTTTGCACACCGAACGCGGCGGCCGTCACGCTGTGCAGCATCTGCCGGAAGGTCGGTGGTTTGTCATCGATTGGATCGTCCATAAACCCCTCGTCAACAAGGTTCTCATGCAGAGTATAGACAGTCTGTCGAGGCTCATTTGGAAGCCAGTACCTCCAACCCCAGGAATAGCCGCTGATCAAGCGGTGACTTGATCTCGGCTTTCTCCAGGTTGACCACGGCGCGGTTGTCGGCACGCGCCTGTTCAATCAGTTCCCGGCGCGTATATCGCTGTTCACTCGGGGTTTTAAGGTGACCGAAATCAGGTTGGGAGGGCGCTTGATCGACGGCCGAATAATGAAAATGCGCGTACCACAAAACATTGTCCTTTCCCTTTATACCCGCCCTGATTTTGCTTTTATCGCGTACTGCATACTCGGTGAGAAAGTCACCGGCCTTCAACGGCACGCGGCTCTTCACCAGGTTGATATCGACAAAACCGTGTTTCCACAAGTAATCGACGTGGGAGGCTTTGGGGCGTTGCAACTTGTACCCTTCGCTGCAACGCTCACGTGCCTGTTGCGTTGCCTCGGCCGCCAGGCTGCGGTACTGATCGATCAACGTGCGAGCGCCGGGATCGTTGGCGTGATCGCGCTGGAGTTCTTCGGCAAGGGTTGTGAACTTCGCTGCGTGCTGGGTCAGTATCACATCCCACTCAAGGGGATCGAGGCTTTCCAGTCGGCCCGGGTCGCGTAACTTTCGTTGTTGGAAGGCGATGCTGCTGTCAATGCCGGTACGCTCGTCCCTGACGGTTTGCGCCTGTGCTTCTATGGTCTTCAGCGAACGCTTGATTGCCGTCGGCGCGGGCGCTGAGGGCCCAACCTCTTCAACCACGTTCCATACACCTTCGCCGGGGTGTTCAAGGTAGGTGGCGAGGGTTTTTCCGGTAAGCGGGTCCTTGATATCGACGAAGTTACCCGGTGTGTCGCGCTGGGCAGGGCGCACTTCACCCACCAGGGTCCTGCGGTCACGGGTCTTGATCACTCTTCGGTTCGGTGCTTTCTGCCGTGTGATGCGCTCGGGCGTTGGCAGTGGCGCGAAGCCTTCTTCCACCAGAATCAAATTGGCCAACTGCGCCTCAAGGCTGGTGCGGGCATAAGCCAGATAGTCCAGAAACGGTTGGCGATGCTCCTCGCGAATGAAGCCGGAATTCATTTCAGCCAGCGACGTGACAGCGTTTTCCAATTGCTCATATCGCTCCAGAACGTCCTTGAGGACGTCGATCTGCTCTCGGGCCGAATAGCCGGTAGTGGTGAGCATTTCCGTATGCGCCATCAAGCTGGTTGCGGTTCTCTTGTCGGTCAGCTCGCGTACGAATGGAAATTCCGTTGGGTTGCGCGAGTCATTCATGCGATTGAACACCAAGTCCATGAACACCAGCAGGGCGTGCTGTTTGATCGCGACCGAGCGGATGTTTTGGTCAGAGGGCTTGCCTTGCAAGAGTATCTGGCGCAGGGCCGGGTCTGCCTCTTTGAGTAACGTCTCGATCTTTTCAGCGGGCTCGACCATTTCCGTAAGCGCGGCAAGCTGGCGTTTTTTGGTGATGATGTAGTCGTCGTAGGCGTCGCTGATGTTTTGCGGCAGCTCCCGTGATGCGCGGGCGCTGAGTTCAGCGTCGGTTTCGCCACGATCGGTTTCCAGGGCGTCTGCCATTTTTTGCGACACCGATTCGTAGATGCCTGCCCAGAAGTCAAAATTGCTTTTGCTTGCCCTGTTTCGCTCCCTTACATAAGTGGGGTCAGTCCTGTCGACAGCCATCAGTTCGCTGGTCTTGGCTTCGACTTTTTTCATCAGCGTCATTACCTCGCGGCCGTACTGCTGGAAGTTATCGAGGGCGATATTCCACTGCGTCCTGGCTTGGGCCGCCGCGACGCGCCGTTTCTCATGACGGATAAGAACTTCTGCGTGCAACTTCGGTATGTTCGCGGAACTGGCCAGCAATAACCAATCCTTGCGCAGGCTTTTGCTTTGTTCAACAAGTTGGGCACGGGCTGCGTTCAGAGTGCTTTGTAGCGAAAGCGAAGTGGGTATCAGCGAGAATATTTCGGCATTCAGTGCTTGCAATTCGGCCTTTAATACACCCAGTTTTTCGGCACGTTCCTTCTGCCATTTACTCAAGCGTTCCCGGGGCATTCCTCCCTCCAGCCTGGCGTGAGTGTCCAGGCGCCAGTGCCCCTGGTGGTCGCTTATCAGCTTGAAACCGGGGTGTTGCGGATATTGCGGGTGTACCAGATAGACCTCGTTGAATCCCGGCACGACATTGACCTGGAACAGCAACCCGCCGAGGCTGGCGTGCCAGGTGCCATTTATGCGGTAAAGGCCTTTGAGCGGGCCGCTGCCTTGCGCAGTCGGCAAGGGTTCAGGCCATGGCACATTGATGTCCAGCATCGCCCTCAGTCGTTCGCTTGCGTGTGGGCTTGCCAGCGAGCGAATGAAGTCCAGGGCGGTGTGGCCTGATGCCGGGGGTTCTCCCGGCAATGACACTGCGCCAGAACGTATCACTGGCGCATCCTGTGGTGGCGGCAGGCCTGGTGCACGGCGCCAGGTTTCAAGGCGCAACGCGCTGTCGGTTGCACTCGGTGGCGACAACGGTTTGGCAGAAGGCGATGCGCCATGCAGCAACACCATCGCAGTATTGAGCAGCAGATCAATCAGCGCCAACTCGCGGGTGGTGGGATCGTTGCTGTCCAGGCCCGCCAAGTCCTGCTCCAGGCTGGCAACCAGCACCAGGAACCAGCCGGCCAACATGGCTGGGCCCTGTACCAAGGGCAGCAGCAGTGTATTGAACAACAGCCAGGCACCCTCCATCACAATGGCCCATCGGCTTTCGGTGTTGGAGATCGACTCGCGGTCCGCCAGGTCGACCAGTGCCCGTGCGGTGCTGCCAAACAGATGGTTGGGCAGTTGGCCGTTGAGCTGGGACTGGAGCCATTCACCGGCGCCGTCATCGACGGCCAGGGTCGCGGGCGCTGGTTTCTCGGGTCGGTTGAACTCGTCGCCGGGCAAGAAACGGATGAGGTGCGGCTCTTTGATGCCGCCGTGTGCATAGATGGGGCGCGCCTTGTCCGACAGCCAGGTCAGCACGCTGTCCTGCAACGCACCCGGTTCGGCGATGGCCTCCAGCAGCGCCTGGCGCGTGGGGTATTCGTTGAGGGACTCGGCGTACAGCGGTCGGTACAGCAAGTGTGGGCCGACCTGGGAGTCGCGAGGCTCAATGATAAACATATTATTCACTTCGTCCGGCGTGGCCCCGGCTTTACGGCACAACGCCAGGGGGCGCAGGACGATTTCCTGATCGTTGACGAGTCTGAGCGAAGGCGTTTCTCCCATGAGCGCCTTGACATACTGATAACCCGTCACGGTCATGCCATGCTGCTGGCGGACCTTGAATTCCAGCGCCTGCATCGGCAGATGAGCCTTCAGTTCGCGAGTAAACAGCAACTCGCGGCGACGCGCCTCGACGGTATCGGACAGCAGCAGATCTTTGAGGGCATTAGGGTAGGTGGTGCCGATATCGACGCGCTGGATCAGGCCGTTGCTGCCCATCAGATAGTCTTCATTCAACCAGCCAGGCAGTGGCGTGGCTGTTGTGGAAGACAGCTTCAACGTACCTTTGGGCTTGCCGGCCAGATTCTTCAGGGCCAGCTCCGTCAGCGACATGCGCACGTGTTCGATGATTCCCGCGCCGCCCGGATAACCTGCCGCTACCGCAAAGTCCAACAGCACCGCATCAGGGTCGAAATCGCCGTGATCGGTTTGCATCTGCTTGCGCAATGCGCTGCGGCTGAATGTGTGGATGTTTTCAATACCCTCGTTGAACGATCGCCCCTGGTTTTTTTGCAGAGCATGCGCCATATCCTGCAAGTGGCGGTGATAGGCGAAACGATCCGCGGGCTCGGCTTGCTTGAGCCATTGCGGCAGTTGCTGGCTCACAGTGCCAAGGCGCTCGGTGTCGGGCAACTTGATGTCGGTAAAATACCTGGCCGGGTTGGTGATCATGTCCAGGCGTTGATCGAGTTCTTTTTCGTCTTGCCCCTGGAACGATAGGGCTGCCAGGTCTTCGAGTTGTTGGTTGAGGATCAGCCCGGCCTGTTGTTCAAACACGTTGGCGGCAGTTTCGTTGCGTTGCCAAGTGAGGCTGTCGAACTGAAACTCGCGTTGCATCCTGCTCCCCCAGGCCTGGCTGAACGCCTCCAGCGAATCAAACGCCTGGATTGCGCCGGCTACGCTGTAGAGCAACACCTGTTTATCGCGTACCAATAACAGGTCCGGGGTCAATACCCGCACCGTCTTGCCGAGGCGGGTGAGTGTGCTCTCGATGAAATATACATAGGTGGCGGGTGAGGAACGGGGCAGGCGCTCACGTTGCGCTGGCCAGGCGGCGACTACCGCCAGCATATCGCGCTGCACGTCGCTCAGCGGTGACTGGCTGGCCGCAGTGGCAATCATCTGACCATTGAGAAACTCTGCAAGCCACTGCCAGCGGCTGTTGCCATGATTGTCGACCTGGCTCCAGTAGTCGGCCAGATCGTGTTGCATGTACAAGTAAAGGGACGCGGGAAATTCGTCAAGAATCTGGGCGACCACCTGCATGTCGAGCGGCTGGCCATCCCCGGTCTTGAGCGCGGCGGGGGGCTGTGTCGTGAGGAAGTACGGACGCTCGCGTACGGCGCGCAGGTCAAGTAACTGTGGGTTCAGTACATGGGCGACAGCCACCTCCATGAGTGCGGGGTAGGTGTATTCGCCATTGGGCTGAGGGCTGGCCAGTTTGACCGCAAGCCAGTCGAGGTCCAGCGACGGGTAGTGCTCCAGCATCCGGCTGCGCAATGCCTTGAAGACGACGGAATACAGCGCCGGCCGCGTAGCGAAGCGCTCATGCACTGCCTGGGCGGGCAGTTGGCGAAAGGCTGAGTTTGACGAGGGAGTATTGGGTTCGGTCATGATGACATGCGTTTCCTGTATAAAACCGGTTGTGCTGAGCTGCCGGTTCAGCGGACCGAGAATCGGTCCGACACAGGAAATCGCATTGAGTCATCGTAGGTGCGGTAAACGGTTACCGCAGCCAGTAGCAGCGTTACCTCAGTTGTCGTAGCCCAGATTCGGCGCCAGCCAACGCTCCGTCACGCTCAGGTCCTGGCCTTTGCGTGCCGTGTAGCTGGTGACCTGATCCTTGTCGACCTTGCCCACGGCGAAGTACTGCGCCTGTGGGTGGGCAAAATACCAGCCGCTGACCGCTGCCGCCGGGAACATTGCGTAGTGCTCGGTGAGGAACACGCCGCTGCGACCAGCGTGCATTTCGCGGGCTTCGGGGTCGAGCAGTTGGAACAGCTGGGCTTTTTCGGTGTGATCCGGGCACGCCGGGTAGCCGGGGGCAGGGCGTATGCCGCTGTATTGCTCCTTGATCAGCGCCTCGTTGTCCAGTTGCTCGTCCTTGGCGTAGCCCCAGTGTTCTTTACGCACTTGCTGGTGCAGCCATTCGGCGCAGGCTTCGGCCAGGCGGTCGGCGAGGGCCTTGACCATGATCGAGTTGTAGTCATCGCCCGCGTCCTGGTAAGCCTTGGCCACTTCCTCGGCACCGATGCCGGCGGTGGTGATGAACCCACCGATGTAATCGGTCACGCCGCTGTCCTTGGGGGCGACGAAGTCGGCGAGGGAGAAGTTCGGTTTGCCGTCGGTCTTGATGATCTGCTGGCGCAGGTGGTGCAGCCTGGCAATAGGCTGGCCGTCGTCGCCGTAGACTTCCAGGTCGTCATCCTGCACTTGGTTGGTCGGCCAGAAACCGAACACCGCACGGGCGCTGATGAGTTTCTCGTCGATCAACTTCTTGAGCATTTCCCGGGCATCGGCATACAGCGCGGTAGCCGCTTCACCTACCACCTCATCGGTGAGGATGCGCGGGAACTTGCCGGCCAGGTCCCAGGAGATGAAGAACGGCGTCCAGTCGATGTACTCGGCCAGGACGTTGAGGTCGATATTGTCCAGTACCCTGGCGCCGGTAAAGGTTGGCACCACCGGGGTGTAGCTGCTCCAGTCGAACTGCGGCTTCTTGGCGATTGCCGCCGGGTAGCTCAGGCGCTCGGTGCGCGCACTGCGGTTGGAGGTGCGCTCACGTACGTCGATGTATTCCAGGCGGGTCTTCTCGACGAAACCGGCCTTCAATTCCTTGGACAGCAACTGGGTGGCCACGCCCACGGCGCGGGAGGCGTCGGTGACGTAGATCACCGCGTCGTTGCTGTACTTGGGCTCGATCTTCACCGCCGTATGCGCCTTGGAGGTGGTGGCGCCACCGATCATCAGTGGCAGGTGGAAATCCTGGCGCTGCATTTCGCGGGCCACGTGCACCATTTCATCCAGGGACGGGGTGATCAGACCGGACAGGCCAATGATGTCGCATTTCTGCTCCTTGGCTACCTGCAGGATTTTTTCCGCTGGCACCATCACGCCCAGGTCGACGATGTCATAGCCGTTGCAACCGAGCACCACGCCGACAATGTTCTTGCCGATGTCATGCACGTCGCCCTTGACCGTGGCCATCAGGATCTTGCCCTTGGCTTCGGGTTTGTCGCCTTTTTCCAGCTCGATGAACGGAATCAAGTGCGCCACCGCCTGCTTCATCACCCGGGCGGATTTCACCACCTGGGGCAGGAACATCTTGCCGGCGCCAAACAGATCGCCAACGATGTTCATGCCCGACATCAGCGGGCCTTCGATCACTTCGATCGGGCGTGCGAACGACAGGCGCGACTCTTCGGTGTCTTCGACGATGTGCGTGGTGATGCCCTTGACCAGCGCATGTTCCAGGCGCTTGTTCACCTCCCAGCCACGCCATTCCTCGGTCTCGGCTTCCTTGACGCTGCCGTCGCCCTTGTACTTGTCGGCAATGGCGAGCAGGGCGTCGGTGCCTTCGGGTGTGCGGTTGAGTACCACGTCTTCGACGGCGTCGCGCAGCTCGGCGGGGATCTGGTCGTAGATCTCCAACTGGCCAGCGTTGACGATACCCATGGTCAGGCCCGCACGGATCGCATGCAGCAGGAACACCGAGTGGATCGCTTCGCGCACCGGGTTGTTGCCGCGGAACGAGAACGACACGTTGGACACGCCACCGGAGGTCAGCGCATACGGTAGTTCGTCGCGGATATAGGCACAGGCGTTGATGAAATCGACTGCATAGTTGTTGTGCTCTTCGATACCGGTGGCGACCGCGAAGATGTTCGGGTCGAAGATGATGTCTTCCGGCGGGAAGCCCACTTCATTGACCAGGATGTCGTAGGAGCGTTTGCAGATTTCTTTCTTGCGCGCTTCGGTGTCGGCCTGGCCGGCTTCGTCGAACGCCATCACCACCACCGCTGCGCCGTAGCGCTTGCACAGCTTGGCGTGATGAATGAACTGCTCCACGCCTTCCTTCATGCTGATGGAGTTGACGATGCCCTTGCCCTGGATGCACTTGAGGCCCGCTTCGATCACCTCCCACTTGGAGGAGTCGATCATGATCGGTACGCGGGAGATGTCCGGCTCGCCGGCGATCAGATTGAGGAAGGTCACCATGGCCTTCTTCGAATCCAACATGCCTTCGTCCATGTTGATGTCGATCACCTGGGCGCCGGCTTCCACCTGCTGCAGGGCGACTTCCAGGGCTTCGGTGTAGTTGTCTTCGCGGATCAGGCGGGCGAACTTGGCCGAGCCCGTGATGTTGGTACGTTCGCCGACGTTGACGAACAACGAACTGCGGTCGATGGTGAAAGGCTCCAGGCCCGACAGGCGGCAAGCCTTGGGAATATCCGGGATCGAGCGCGGCGCGTAACCGGCCACAGCCTTGGCGATGGCTTCGATATGCCCAGGCGTGGTGCCGCAGCAACCGCCGACGATGTTCAGGAAGCCGCTTTGGGCGAATTCTTCGATGACCTTGGCGGTTTCTGACGGCAGTTCGTCGTACTCGCCGAATTCGTTGGGCAGACCGGCGTTGGGGTGCGCCGACACATGGGTGTTGGCCTTGTTCGACAACTCCTCCAGGTAGGGGCGCAGTTCACTGGCGCCAAGGGCGCAGTTCAAACCGACCGAGATCGGCTTGGCGTGCGCCACGGAGTTCCAGAACGCTTCGGTGGTCTGGCCCGACAGGGTACGGCCGGACGCGTCGGTGATGGTGCCGGAGATCATGATCGGCAGTTCCACGCCCAGTTCCTCGAACACCCCTTGCACGGCGAAAATCGCGGCCTTGGCGTTAAGGGTGTCGAAGATGGTTTCGATCAGGATCAGGTCGGCGCCGCCTTCGATCAGGCCCTTGGTGGCTTCGGTGTAGTTTTCCACCAGCTCATCGAAGGTCACGTTGCGGTAGCCGGGGTTGTTCACATCCGGCGACAGCGAGCAGGTACGGCTGGTCGGGCCCAGTACACCGGCGACAAAACGCGGCTTGGCCGGGTTCTCGTGGGTTTTGGCGTCGGCCACCTTGCGCGCCAGGCGTGCGCCTTCCACGTTCAGTTCATAGGCCAGTTCTTCCATGCCGTAGTCGGCCATGGAGATACGCGTGGCGTTGAAGGTGTTGGTTTCAAGAATGTCGGCGCCGGCGTCCAGGTAGGCTTTTTCAATGCCGCCGATCACGTCCGGGCGGGTCAGCACCAGCAGGTCGTTGTTGCCCTTGACGTCGCTTGGCCAATCGGCGAAGTGTTTGCCACGGTAGTCCTGCTCCTCGAGCTTATAGCTCTGGATCATCGTGCCCATGCCACCGTCCAGGATCAGGATACGTTCCTTGAGGGCTTGGTGAAGGGCTTGCAGGCGAGCGCTACGATCGGGCATGGGACTACTCTGGTCAGGCATTACGGAGGGCGTGAATCATAGCAAACCTGTGCCGATTTGGAGCATGTCCGGGTTGTGCATGAATATCGCTCATGTTGCTGGCGGTCATGGCCCGGTAGAATCACCGCCATTTCACAGACCGCACGCCTTGAATCGGGACCCGATACATGTCACTTCGTTTGATCGTCAGCGCCGTCCTGGCCTTGATAGCCAGTACTGCGCAGGCAGAGGGTCCCGCTTCGGCGATTTCCTATACCCGCGATATCCAACCGATCTTCACCGAGAAATGCGTGGCCTGCCACGCCTGCTACGACTCCGCCTGCCAGCTCAACCTCGGGAGCGCCGAGGGCGCCGCACGCGGGGCAAGCAAAATGCCGGTGTATGACGGCGAGCGCAGCCAGGCCACGCCAACTACGCGGTTGTTTTATGACGCATTCGGTAAGCAGGCGTGGCAGCAGAAGGGCTTCTATTCGGTGCTGGACGCCCAGGGCAGCCAGGCTGCGCTGATGGCGCGCATGCTGGAGCTGGGGCACAACGCGCCGCTGGCGCCCAATGCCAAGCTGCCCGACAACATTGTGCTGGGGCTCAACCGCGAAAATATGTGCGCAACGCCCGGCGAGTTCAATGCCTATGCCGGCGCTCACCCCAAGGAAGGCATGCCGCTGGCGGTCACCGGCCTGACCGATCAGCAGTACCAGACTTTGCAACGCTGGCTGGCCTCCGGCGCGCCGATTGACGAGCAGGGCCTGGCGCCGAGCGCCAGGGAAGCGTTGCAAGTGCAACAGTGGGAAAACCTGTTCAACCAGCCGGGCGCCCGGGAAAGCCTGGTGGCGCGCTGGCTGTTCGAGCATTTGTTCCTGGCGCATATCTATTTCGAGAACGGCGAGCCGGGGCATTATTTCCAGTGGGTGCGTTCGCGTACGCCCAGTGGCCAGCCGATTGACCTGATCGCCACCCGTCGCCCCAACGACGACCCCGGCACCCAGGTGTACTACCGCCTGTGGCCGGTGCAGGGCGTGGTCGTGCATAAAACCCACATCACTTACCCCTTCAGCGCGGCGAAGATGGCGCGGATCAAGGCATTGTTCTACGCCGCCGACTGGCAAGTCACGGCCTTGCCAGGCTACGGCCCCGGCAGCCGCGCCAACCCGTTCGCGACATTCGAAGCCATCCCGGCTAAAGCGCGTTACCAATTCATGCTCGATAACGCTGAGTACTTCGTGCGTACTTTCATTCGCGGGCCGGTGTGCCGTGGGCAGATCGCCACGGACGTGATCCGCGATAACTTCTGGACGCTGTTCCAGGACCCCGACCACGATCTGTACGTCACCGATGCGCGTTATCGCGGCCAGGCCACGCCGTTGCTGGCCATGCCCGGGCAGAATGACGACGTGGGCAGTGTGCTGAGCCTGTGGCTGGCCTATCGCGACAAGCGCAACCAGTACGAAGCCTTGCGCCGTGACAACTATGCAGACCTGCCGGCGCCGAGCTGGTCGACATTGTGGGCGGGCAATGACAATGCCTTGTTGAGCATTTTCCGCCATTTCGACAGCGCTTCGGTGACCAAGGGCCTGATTGGCGAGGTTCCGCAGACGATGTGGCTGTTCGACTACCCACTGCTGGAACGCACCTATTACCAGTTGGCGGTGAATTTCGATGTGTTTGGCAACGTCTCGCACCAGGCCCAGACCCGCCTGTATTTCGACCTGATCCGCAACGGTGCCGAGCAGAACTTCCTGCGCCTGATGCCCGCCGACACCCGCGAAGACTTCATGGACGACTGGCACCAGAACAGCGGCAAGCTCAAGCTGTGGCTGGACTACGAAGCGATTGACGATGACAAGGCCAGTGGGTTGCACCTGAGCGAAAAAGACCCCAAGCGTGACTTCGCCAACCAGTTGCTGACCCGCTACGGCCATTTGAACGCCAGCCCCGACCCGATCAACCGCTGCAGCGGCGCGTTCTGCTCCCGCGACGGCATCGACCCGGCCTTGCAGGATGCCGAACAAGCGCTGAGCCGCCTGACCTCGCGGCCGGCGGCAGGGCTCAAGGTGATCGAGCAATTGCCCGAAGCCACGATGCTGCGCATCGAAACTGCCAGCGGCAAGCGCGAGGTCTACAGCCTGCTGCGCAACCGTGCCCACAGTAACGTGGCGTTCCTGCTGGGAGAGGCGTATCGCTATCAGCCGGGCCTGGACACTGTGACCATTTACCCTGGCGTGCTCAGCAGCTACCCGAACTTCATGTTCAATATACCGGCCCGGCAAGTGCCTGAGTTTGTCGCGCTGATGGAGCAGGCCAAGGACGCCAAGAGCTTCGAGAAAATCGTCGACCGCTGGGGTGTGCGGCGCAGCCATCCGTTGTTCTGGCAGTATTTCCACGACTTGTCGCAGTACATCCGCGAAACCACGCCGGTGGAAGAGGGTGTATTGGACATGAACCGCTATGAGAACCTATAACGAAGTGCATTGATCCGGTCATTTCTCCATGTGGGGCTGAAGCAGTCGGATATTTACCTACAGATTGGAAAGGGGTAGGCCGATGCTGATTTCAGTGCAGTTGTTGCGCGCGTTGGCTGCATGGGTGGTGGTGGGTCACCATGTCATGCAGCTGTTTTTCAACTTCGAGGCCCACAACGCCTTCGAGGACCTGTTGGTCGAAAAGGGCGGCGCCGGGGTGGACGTATTCTTCGTCATCAGTGGCTTGGTGATTTTCCTCGCGAGCGCCGATAAAGCGCTCACGCCCTGGCGCTTCATGCTGATGCGCGTGGCCAGGATTGCTCCGGCGTACTGGTTCTATACCGTGCTTTTGGCTGTGCTGGTCACGGTCATGCCCTGGATGTTTCCAGACGTTCAGCTAGAACTGGGTCATGCGCTCCTGTCGATGCTCTTTATTCCCGCGCAAAACCCGGCGGGCTACGGCGTGTATCCACTGCTGGATGTGGGCTGGACACTGAATTTCGAGATGCTGTTCTACTGCCTGTTTGCTGTTGCGCTGCTGGTGCGTGAAGCCTATAGGCTCTGGGTGGTGGCGGTACTGCTGTATCTGCTGTGCTACGTCATTGGCCCCGCCTTTGACTTGGCCGATGGGTTTTACCGTAATGACATTGCTCTGGAATTTCTCATGGGCATGGCAATCGGCATACTTTACCGCCGCGGTCTGTGCCGAGCCAGGCCTTGGCTGGCGTTGCTGGGTGTCGTCGCGGCATTGGCAGCGATTTACCACGGCGCGGATGTACCCCGAGTATTGGAATGGGGAGTGCCCAGCGCCGTGTTAGTGATCAGTTGTGTGGCGCTGGAGCCTTACTTCCATGGTTCGCGCTTGATAAAACTGCTGGGGGACTGCTCCTACTCGGTCTATCTGCTTCACGTACTGGTGCTGTGTGCTGGGCGCTGGGCCATCGAACACAGGGCAATAGACCCCTACGCAATGATACCGGTGTGCATCGCCGTCATTGCGCTGGGCGCCTTGGCCAGTTATCAAGTGTTGGAGCAGGCTACGCATCGCAGGCTCAAACATTGGTTTGGCATTGATGATGCGTTACCCATAAGGCAAAAGCATTAGGACTGCTGTTTGGCGGCTCAGGGCCTCACGTACTTCCAGTAGGCTTTCCCATAGTCCATCAGCAACTCGGTCCCGGCAGGGATGTCCCGCCAAGCGACTATAAACACCATGTATTTGCCTACGTACAGGGCGCCGACATTTTCGATGCCAACGTCGGGCAGGTTGGGCACCTTGACCGCATTGATCAGGCTCAGCGTATTGCTGTTACCGTGGCCGCTGATAGTCGCGCCATGAGTGTGGGTTTGGAATAAGTACGTGCCGACGGCCGCTTCACCTTTTTCCAGTATCTCGGTATTGAGCGAGGCTTGATTCAAGTGCACCTTGCCGGTGTACGGCCCAATGACATCAAAACGTTTTATATCGGTTCGGGCCACCACCGACAGGCCACGCTCCGGGCCCTCGGCCAGTTTCCTGACCTCCAGCAGTCGATCGAGTCTGCGATGATGGTTGCCTTCTTTAGAGATCCAGTCGCGGATACTCTTGGTTGCAGCCTCTTTGACTTCGACGTGTTGCAGCCCTGTGAACTCGTCAAAAAACTGGTTGGCGTCGGTGATCTCTATGTTTTGCAACGGACCTTCAAGTTCAAGGGTCAAGCTGCGCCTGACGTCGTTGGGGTCTTGCAGAATTGGCGCATTATTGTTGATTTTATGATCAAAAGACGCGGTGATTGAAGTGGATCGGCGCCGCGTGGTTGCGGTGTCGTCCTCCAGGCGCGGACGTTTTGAGCTGCTTGCGGTGGGCGGCGCAGGCCGCTTCCTGGCCACAGGCTCGTCCAGCGGGCTTCTTTGTCCGAACAGCCACCTTTCTCTACCGGCGCGGGTCATGCTGCCATTGTCATTGACGTAGTTGCTCCAGATAACCGGATTGAGGTTGTTCTGCTCGACAAATGCGTGCATGGACACCCTTGAATTGGGGGCGTTGTAGTGCTTGTTCCACTCTTGCAGGTGTTCGGGTTTCAGGTCGTCGAATTGTTCACCCCTGGCGTATTTGGCCAGTACCTTGCCTGCCGCTCTATAGGTGCCATCAAGGTTTACATGCTCGGCAAGGGCCACCGGGTCCAGGTTATGGTCGGCGGCGAAGCCCTCAAGGGTGAGGCTGTTGCGCTCGCGCTGGGACGCCTTGCTCCAGTGCTCCATATGCTCGTAAGTGACGCTGGTGCGGGCGGTTCCCGCGCGGTCTAGCATCTTTAGCCCCCGAGGTGTCAGGGTGTTGCGGCTGTTGACGAACTGCCGAAAGGCGCTGGGGTCCAGGTTGTAAGTGCTGACGAACTTGTCCATGGTTTTTTTCAGGGCGTCTTCACTGGCTTCGGTCCATTTCAACAGCACTGAGGGCGTTACAACGCTTGGCGCATCCGGCGCGCCGCCCGTGAGCTTGATCGGGCCTGAATACCAATGACCGGGTTCCACCGACGACAGCGTGATCGACAAATCCCGGTTGGTCCTCGGATTGACCAGCACGATAGAAAAGCTGTTGTCGGCGCTCGTGGCGGCCTCCTGAATGAACCCATAGGAGTTGTCGCGGATCTGGTACACCGCGATTTTGCCCTTGTCATCGACATTACAGATGAACTTCTGGTTGTAGTCCGCCCGGGAGAAGATACCGCGCGCGTCGGGCTTGAGGCCTCTGATCAACTCTGGGTCAACCGCGTACTGACGGATCAACGGGCTGCTGTTGCTGATGACCGTGATCGGTTCTCTAAAACGCGGCCCGAAGGCTTGGTTGGACGCGGTATCGATCAAGCGATAATCCGGCGCCTCGAGGCTGCCGACGTTGCGCATTGGGACATTGGCGAAGCCGTCCACGGTAAACAGTTGATCGCCCGCTTGCAGCGGCTTCCAGCTGTCAGGGTCGACCGAGCGCATATGCCTTGCGGCGATCGCCCCATCTCGCAGTTGGGCGATACCCCGTTGTGCATGGCGCATCAGTTTGTGGCCCAGCTTGAGCAAACCAAAGCGCGCGAGCCTGAGCAGGCTTGGTAGGGCGGCCAGGGGGTTGAGTTCCTGGAGTGTGGCGATCACCAGTTTTCCGGTCAGTTTCGCCAGTTTAGGCAATGCCAGGCGTAGCCCGGTTTTACCCGCCTGGATGAGCAAGCGAGTCGAGCCAGCCACATACCGCCCCACCGGCAGCGCGAAAGCCACGATGTCGATGAACAGGCTGGCGACGCCGGATTTGATGCGCTGAGGATCGCCGGAAGCGATGTCGTCGATGCCGCCCCAGAACGGCACAAATATCTTGCCCCAGAACGCCAAGTCTTCGAGTACCTCAGCGGGGATGTCTACTTCCCGTGTGGCTTTACGGGTTTTTTCCAGCAGGGCCTGTTCGTCGCAGAAAAACAGCTCGCGGGCAATCATGCTCGCCAGGGTTTCACTGCGCGGCGCATACAGCGTGTTGGGCGCGAACGATTGGATACGCGGCCCTGCGTCGATGGCAGGCAGTGTCTCGCCGACTTGTTCAACGATCAACTCGGCTTTTTTGCCTGGTCTGGGCGCTTTGTTCTCGCGGTAGGCCTCGCGATCAAATGGCACGTCGGTGGCCAATCGGTATTTGCACCAGCTCATGGCGTCGCGTAGCTCTACCACTTTGCCGTTCAGCGGTAGGCTTTGCAGGTCTTTACGTCGACGCAGCAGACCGGCGAAGGGGAATACCTCGATGTAAATGGCATGGAAGGGCGAGCGGGGCTTGACGATGCGTAGGATAAAACCTGTCCGGTAACGAATGGCATCGGTCTTGGCTTTGGTTTCATATTCGATGGGCACCTTTTTCAGGGCTTCTCTTAATGAATACACGGTGATCTCGTCCTGATCCACATTCAGAGTCGCGCTGCCCAGGTGGGCAAGCAGTGATTGGATTAAGGTCTTATAGGCGTTTCTCGGCACCTGGAGGGCTTCGTGAAAGGCTTTGTCGTACTCCGTGTCCGAGGCAAAGCGCCAACGGCTGGGCAGCTTGAGTTTGAGGTTCTGAACCGCGTTGAACATCTCATATTCATGCTGCTCCAGTGCAGTGACGGCCTGGGTGAGCTCGTCGCGGGAGTGGCCCGACGATCGGTTGGCGATCAGGCCGTTGGCCTGTGCCCATTGCACGGTGGGGCCCAATTTGGCCGCTGCGACCAGTGCCTGTTGTTTGATGTCATCGCCACTGGCGCGAAAGTGTTCCGCCGCCAGGTTGAGCAATTGTTCGAAACTCATGTGGCGCGATGAACCAGGTGCAATCGTTTCGGCCAGCAGAAAGCCGCTTCTGAAATTGACCCAGGTACTGGTTGCAGCGTAGGGCAGGTCATCGGGAATATCGGCCACCCACACTTCACTGGCGACATTGGCCTTGATCACGCACACGGCCAATAGCGCTGCGTCAGTGCTGATCGACAAGTCGTGGTGATAGCGGCTGATCAGGTTTTGGCGGATCGCCTTATAAGATGCCCCTGGCGAGATGAATAACTTCAATTCGTTATCCACCGGCGAGTCGGGGTTGGGGATGATCGTCAGCCACAGCGCGCGCCATAGTAATTTCACCCGTACCGGGTCTGGGCAGATTTCGTCCTTTTGGCTGCCATACCAGTCCAAGGCCTTGGCGATCCGTTCGCCCAGCGCCAGGTTATCGGGGCTATTGAGCAATTGCTCAAGCAGCACGGTGGGGGTGGTGGTGAGCATGTCTTGCTGTGAGGCGGTAAATGTTTCGGGCAATACATGACGGAACAGCGATTGACGTGTTTGTGTCTCGATCTGGCGGATAACCTCCTTGATTTTCTGGTCGGCGGGCGCATCCAGCAAGTGCTGCAAATCGCTGAGGTCGCCTTCGTGCCCGAGTTTTTTCAGGGTGTGGTGTTCCTGCAAGCCAGCGAGAACCGCTTTCCACTGTTCGCGGGTTTTGGGCTGTGACGGGATGATCGAGTAATACTTGAGCACCAGGTCAAACCGCACCGAGCCATCACTTTTAAGGCCGTTACCCACACGCCGGTTGATATCCAGCAACACGTCGGCGTCGATGTACCAATAGGTGGGTATATGGCGCAGGATCACCGAATGGTCGGCGATGCTGAACGTCTCGGCAGGGTCGGGTATCGGTGCGCGCACGCTGCTGAGCATGGTGGAGAGCAGGTCGTAAAGAAAGTCCCGGCCGAGAATGGAAGCATCTGGTTCGGGCTTTTCCCGCAAGAACTGCTGAAAGTCTTCATCGGCTTCCAGCTTTGCCAAGACACGAAAGGCTTCCTTGCATTCGCGATGCAGTTCGCTGTTGTGCGGCGGGGAGTAGTACACCTCGGCGGCGGATGCCGTCAGCGAGCTTTGTGCCGTCACGAAATCAATCAGATGGTCCAGATGCGCTTGCTGTTCCGGCAAACCCTTGAAATAGAAACTCTGCAACGCGTTATTCATTCAATCCTCACAATCCGTAGTCGAAGAGGATTCACTCTATTGAGCCGGGTTTTGCGGGGGGGCTATATAGGTAGGCACAGGTTTTCGCAGAAATGGCCAGGTGTCACGATGCGTCAGGTCAACAGAGACAAGTCTTTCCCGACAAAAATACTAGGACTTTGTACCTGCGTAATAATTTGGCGTAAACTGCGGGCAAGCCTGTGAGGAGTTTCCATGACTGCCATAACCATTACCGACGCCGCCCACGATTACCTGGCTGACCTGCTGTCCAAGCAGAACACCCCAGGTATCGGCATCCGCGTCTTTATCACCCAGCCCGGCACCCAGTACGCAGAGACCTGCATCGCGTATTGCAAGCCCGGCGAAGAAAAGCCTGAAGACACCGCGCTGGGGCTCAAAAGCTTCACCGCGTATATCGACGCCTTCAGCGAAGCCTTCCTGGACGACGCCGTGGTCGACTACGCCACCGACCGTATGGGCGGCCAGTTGACCATCAAGGCCCCCAACGCCAAGGTGCCGAACGTCAACGCCGACAGCCCGGTCAATGAGCGCATCAACTATTACCTGCAAACCGAGATCAACCCGGGGCTGGCCAGTCATGGCGGCCAGGTGAGCCTGATCGACGTGGTGGATGACGGTATCGCCGTACTGAAGTTCGGCGGCGGCTGCCAAGGCTGCGGCCAGGCGGACGTAACCCTGCGCGAAGGTATCGAGCGCACCCTGCTCGAACGCATTCCGGAGCTCAAGGGTGTACGTGACGTGACCGACCACACGCAGAAAGAAAACGCCTACTACTGAGCAAGGTTTTCACTGCGAACATAAAAAACGGCGCCCCGTGAGCGCCGTTTTTTATTATTTAAATTCAGAGAGTTGCAAGATATATCTGACAAAGCAGATCAAGTGTGGGAGCTGGCTTGCCTGCGATGGCGGTGTGTCAGTCATCCGACCCGCTGACTGTTACACCGCCATCGCAGGCAAGCCAGCTCCCACATTGTTGTTCGCATTGCTTCAGGGGCGGTAGAGGTGCGCATGCCCTGCGCGGTACAGCGACGACTCGCTGAAACTGTCACTGGACAACACCCAGCCCACCACAATCAACGCTGTCCGCCGAAACCCCTTCGCCGCGACTTTCTGGGCAATGTCACTCAGCGTACCGACCACCCAATCCTGATCCGGCCAGGTGGCACGGTGTACCACGGCAATCGGGCAGTCTGCGCCATAGTGCGGCAACAGTTCAGCAACGATCTTCTGCAGATGATTGACCCCCAGATGAATCGCCATCGTGGTGCCATGTCGCGCCAGGCTGTCGAAGTCTTCACCGGGGGGCATGCTGGTTTTATCGGCGTAACGGGTCAGGATCACGCTTTGGGCGATGTCCGGCAGGGTCAGTTCGGTCTCCAGCAAGGCCGCGCACGCCGCGACCGCCGTGACCCCTGGAATGATCTGGAAAGGGATGCCCAGCTCACGCAAATGGCGTATTTGTTCACCAATCGCCCCATACAGGCTGGGATCGCCGGAGTGCACCCGCGCCACATCCTGGCCTTTGGCATGGGCCGTCTTGATCAACTCCATGATCTGTTCCAGGTGCAGCTCGGCACTGTTGACCACCTGAAGCGCCTGATGACCTTCCAGTACGGCGGCGGGCACCAGCGAGCCGGCGTAGATGATCACCGGGCAACTGCGGATCAGCCGCTGGCCCTTGACGGTGATCAATTCCGGGTCGCCGGGGCCGGCGCCGATAAAGTAGACGGTCATGGAGAAGTCCTGTTCAGAAACGCGTGAGCATGAACACGGCTCATGCTCAAAAGCGGCAATTATCGGGATTTTAGCCCGCGCAGGCCAATGCAATGGTGGCCTGTGCGCTTTTCTGGCGGGTGATCAGCAGGCGCGCAGGGCCATTGGACAGGTGCTCGGCCAGGGCCAGGGCGGCGCTTTCGGCCACCCCGTAACAGCCGGTATGGGCAAACGCCAGCGTTGAGCGATGACTTAGCCGATGCTCATAGCCCGCCAGTTGCTCGGCGCTGAAGCACTGCAAGGGCAGGTTCAACCGCTGGGCCAGCGCCAGCAGCCCAGGTTCATCGCGCTTGCGATCAATGCTTGCCAGCGCAGTTATGCGTGAGCGATCAATGCCTGCCGCGGCCAGGGCTCCGTCCAGCAACGCCAGCAGGCTGTGAACCTCACAGCCACGCTGGCAGCCCAAACCGACAACCAGGATCATGCCGAGTATTGGTCGTCGCGGTTGCGGCGGAACAACCAGGCGCTGATCAGGCCCAGGGCCAGCCAGAAGGCGACGTTGGTCAATTGCGAGGCGATCTTGAACTGCGCTTCGAGCGCCTCCGGGGCCAGCATCGAATGTACCTCAGGTTGCGGCGCGCCGATGACGTGGGGTACGGCAAGGATCGCCAGCCCAAGGCCTTTCAACAGCCAGTTGCGGCCGAACACGATCAGCGCCAGGCCGGCGGCGGTGGAGGCTGCGGTGCCGATCCACCAGGTCTGGCGTAGCGTCAGGTCAGCCGCCGCAGTGCCCGGCAGTTCCGGTGGCAGGCCCAGGGTGGGTGCCAGTACAAAGGTCGCGTAGCCGGCCAGGCCCCAGAGCAGGCCTTGGGCGGTGCGGGTCGGCGCACGCAGCGTGTAGAGGCCGGCGAGCATCAGTGCAAAGCCTACGGCCACCACCAGGTTGCCTCCAGTGGTGGACAACACACGCTGCCAGCCATCTTCCGGCTCCCAGGCTTGGGCATCGTGGCTGTGGGCAGCAGCGCCAGCGGCGTGCTCGTGCACCACTTCAGCGGCTGGCGGGGCTTTTTCAAAGCTTTCCGCCTGCAGGATCAGCGGTGCCACCCAGAAACTTTGCAGCAGGGTCAGCAGCAAGGCAGCCAAAAGCCCAGTGAACCCTGCGGTTTGCGCAATACGCTTGATCATGTCGGCAGCTCTCAATGGCACGGGAACGCGGCGCTGTGGCGGGTATCGTGGGCGGCGTTGTGCACCGCCTCGATATGCGAGAACCCGGCGAAATACACCAAACACGCGCCGAGTATCGACGCACCGATGGCGGCGGTCAGGCGTTGGCTGAGGGTGGCGGTGCTAGTAGCGGTGTGCGAAGTGCTGCTGATGATCGACATGGCGCGTCCCTTTCAGGTGTCAGGGTGAAACGAGCGCATGAAAACCCCACGCGCCAGGCACGCAGGGTTCTGAACAGCGCCCGCCCACCGCGGGTTTGTTATCTGAATTTTTCGGGCCGGTCTCCGGGCTTGCGAGGGGCGGCTCTTGAAAGAGTCCTCCTGAAAGCATCGCCTTCCCATGCAAAAGCACAGTGGCCGTGACGCTTCGCTCGCTTACCGTTGCGGGGGCAGCACCGGACTGGTCATAGGTCTATGACGCACCGGTTTCCCGTTTCACCCTGTGAAGGGCACCCGAAACAAGGCGTGTAGGAGAGCATGGGCCGGGACGGTAGTCAAATGCTGCAAGCCACTGTAGCCTTGCACCTTCGAGGTTCTTCGGCCCAGGCCGAAGCTAAGAAGGGAACGCGGTTCAAGCCGCGGCTGCCCCCGCAACTGTGAAGGGTTCAGTTGACTGCCACGCCACTGCCGATAGGGCGGGAAGGCGCAGTCAGCGTTGGTCGCAAGACCTGCACACCCCAAGCCAGGAGACCTGCCTCGCAACCGATTTTCCAATTCAACCGGGCGGGGTGATCCGGTGACGAAATCCGCTGCTGCGCGCTGCCGCAGGGCCTGTCGTCCCGTATGCCCGCCCCAAAGGGCATCCGATGAAAACACTGGCCAAACTCCCCGTCACCATCGTTACCGGCTTCCTTGGCTCGGGCAAAACCACGCTGTTGCGCCATATGCTCGACAACGCCCAGGGCCGTCGCATTGCGGTGATCGTCAACGAGTTCGGCGAGCTGGGCATCGACGGTGAAATCCTCAAGCAGTGTTCTATCGGTTGCACCGAAGAAGAGTCCAATGGCCGCGTCTACGAGCTGGCCAACGGTTGCCTGTGCTGCACCGTGCAGGAAGAGTTCTTTCCGGTGATGCGCGAACTGGTCGCCCGTCGCGGTGACCTGGACCATATCCTCATCGAAACCTCGGGCCTGGCCCTGCCCAAGCCGTTGGTGCAAGCCTTCCAGTGGCCGGAAATCCGCAGCGCCTGTACCGTTGACGCGGTGATCACCGTAGTCGACAGCCCAGCCGTGGCCGCCGGTACCTTTGCCGCCTTCCCGGACCAGGTCGACGCCCAGCGCAAACTCGACCCTAACCTGGACCACGAATCACCCTTGCACGAACTGTTCGCCGACCAACTGGCCAGCGCTGACCTGGTGATCCTCAACAAAGCCGACCTGATCAGCGCCGAAGACCTGGCCCGTGTGCGACTGGAAGTGGCCGAAGAACTGCCGCCGGCGGTGAAGGTCATCGAAGCCAGCAGCGGCCGCCTGCCGCTGGACGTGTTGATCGGCCTCGGTGCCGGCTCCGAAGAGCATATCGACGCTCGCCACAGCCATCACGATCAGCACCATGAAGGCGAAGACGACCACGACCACGACGCGTTCGACTCCATCTCCATCGACTTGCCGCAAGCCGACGAAGCCCTGTTGCTCGACGCCCTGACTCAATTGGTGGTGCAGCACGGCATCCTGCGGGTGAAAGGTTTCGCCGCGATCCCCAACAAACCGATGCGCCTGCTGATCCAGGGTGTGGGCACGCGCTTTGACAAACACTTCGACCGTGCCTGGGGCGCTGACGAAGCACGCACCACGCGCCTGGTGCTGATCGGCCAGGAACTGGACGCCGCTGGCCTCGAAGCGCAATTGCGCGCTGCCCTCAGCGTTTAACCATGCACCTGCTCAGGACCCAACCCGGTGGTTTCGTCGCGGACGACAATATTGCCGACCTTGGCCAGACCCCCGCTGAACTGGTGATCCTGTGCAGCGGCGACTCCAGCCTGGCGCTGCTCGCCGAAGCCGCCCAGCAATTGCCCGAGGATTACCCCAGCCTGCGCCTGGCCAACCCGATGCAGGTGCAGAACCATGCCTCGGTCGACCTGTACGTGGACGAGGTATTGCGCCACGCCAAGGTCATCCTGCTGTCATTGCACGGCGGTATCGGGTATTGGCGCTACGGCATCGAGCGCCTGGTGGAGTTGGCCGAACGTGGCGTCACCCTGATCCTGGTGCCGGGTGACGACCGTCCGGACCCGGAACTCAGCGGCCTGAGCACTGTTGCTGCCGAACACCGCGAGCGCCTGTGGCACTTCCTGCGCCAAGGTGGCCTGGGCAATGCCCTGGATTTTTACCATTGCCTGGCCAGTACCCACTTGGGCCGGGACTATGCCTGGACCGAGCCGCAAGCGCTGCCGCGCACGGCGATCTATCACCCGCACAACGCCAATGCCCGCCTCAATGACTGGCAGGCCGATTGGCACGCTGATTGGCCCGTGGCTGCGGTGCTGTTCTACCGCTCCCATTTACAGGCGGCCAATACCGGTTTTATTGATGTGTTCTGCCAGCGCTTACAGGCGGCGGGCCTCAACCCCTTGCCTATCGCGGTGGCCAGTTTGAAAGAACCCGGCTGCCTCTCGGTGGTCGAGGACCTGTTGGATGACGTGCAAGCCGCGGTAATTCTGAACACCACCGGCTTTGCCCAATCGAGCCCAGAAGCGCCGCATTTGCGCCCGTTTCGCCGCAATATCCCGGTAATCCAGGCGATCTGCGCCCAGGACAACCAACCCGGCTGGCAGGCCAGCGAACAAGGCCTGGGGCCCCGCGACCTGGCGATGCATATCGCCTTGCCGGAGCTGGACGGGCGCATCATCAGCCGGCCGATCAGTTTCAAGGACCTGGCCTGGCGCAGCGAGCGCAGCCAGTCGGACGTGGTGTGCTACCGCGCAGCGCCCGAACGCATGGATTTTGTCGCTGAGCTGGCACGCCGTTGGGTCGAGTTGGCGCGGGTGCCCAATGCCCAGAAAAGGATTGCGTTGATCCTCGCCAACTACCCGACCCGCGACGGTCGCATCGGTAACGGCGTGGGCCTGGACACCCCGGCGGCAGCGCTGAATATCCTGCGCGCCTTGCAAACCGAGGGCTACCCGGTAGCGGAGCGGCTGCCCGACAGCGGCACCGCACTGATCCACGAACTGCTCGGCGGCGTCACCAACGACCTCGACAGCCTCGACCTGCGCCCCTGCCATCAAAGCCTGGGCCTTGTGGAATACCAGGCGATGTTTGATCGTTTGCCGGCCTCCAATCGCCAGGCCGTGCTGGCGCGTTGGGGTGCCCCGCAAAACGATCCGATGTGCCGCGATGGCCGCATGATGATCGCCGGCCTGCGCCTGGGCCTGACCTTCGTCGGCATCCAGCCGGCCCGGGGTTACCAGGTAGATGCCAGCGCGGTGTACCACGACCCGGACCTGGTGCCGCCCCATGGCTACCTGGCGTTCTATTTCTGGCTACGCCATACCTACCGCGCCCACGGCGTGATCCATGTGGGCAAGCACGGCAACCTGGAGTGGCTGCCCGGCAAAGGCGTGGGCCTGTCGGAGCACTGCTGGCCGGATGCATTGCTGGGGCCGCTGCCGAATGTCTACCCGTTTATCGTCAACGACCCGGGTGAGGGCGCCCAGGCCAAGCGGCGCACCCAGGCGGTGATCATCGACCACCTGATGCCACCGCTGACCCGCGCCGAAACCTACGGCCCGCTGCGTGACCTTGAGTTATTGGCCGACGAATATTACGAGGCGCAATTGCTCGACCCGCGCCGTGCGCTGGAGCTGCAAAAAGACATCCTCAAGCTGGTGCGCGAAACCCGTATCGACCAGGAGCTTGAACTGGGCAGTGAGGCGGACGCGGCGGTGTGGCTGCCGCGCCTGGATACCTACCTGTGCGACTTGAAGGAATCGCAGATCCGCGATGGCCTGCATATCTTTGGCGAGTCGCCCGAGGGCCGTTTGCGTATCGACACCTTGCTGGCGCTGTTGCGCATTCCCCGTGGCGATGGCCGGGGCCCGCAGTCGAGTCTGCTGCGTGTGTTGGCCAAGGCATTCGACCTGGGGTTTGATCCGCTCGATTGTGCACTGGCCGAGCCCTGGACGGGGCGGCGCCCGTTGGTGTTGCAGAAGATTGACGATCAGCTGTGGCGTACGGCCGGGGATACCCGTGAACGTCTGGAGTTGTACGCGGCGCGCTTGATCGAGCAGGCATTGGAAGGCCCCATCGAACAGTTGGAAGAGCCCGGCTGGCAGGAGGTGAAGTCGGTGATCGAAAGCCTGCGCATTGTCGTCGCGCCACGCCTGGATGCTTGCGGCCCCGCAGAGATGCGCGGCTTGCTCGATGCCTTGAATGGGCGTTTCGTCCCGGCCGGGCCCAGCGGTGCGCCGAGTCGCGGTCGGCTGGATGTGCTGCCTACGGGGCGTAACTTCTTTACCGTGGACGTACGCAACCTGCCAACCACCACGGCGTGGCGTCTCGGATTCCAGTCGGCCAACCTGATTCTTGAGCGGCACCTGCAAGACCATGGCGACCACTTGCGCCAACTCGGCCTGTCGGTATGGGGTACCGCGACCATGCGCACCGGCGGTGACGATATCGCCCAGGCCATGGCGCTGATGGGCGTGCGCCCGGTATGGGCCACTGGCAGTCAGCGGGTGGACGATTTCGAGATCCTGCCGATCAGCTTATTGGACCGTCCGCGTGTGGACGTGACCCTGCGCGTGTCCGGGTTCTTCCGCGATGCGTTTGCCAACCTGATCCGCCTGTTCGATGCGGCGGTGCAGGCGGTGGCGGCCCTGGATGAACCCGACGACATGAACCCGCTGGCCGCCAAAGTGCGCAGTGAACGCCAAGCATTGCTTGAGGCGGGCCTGGATGAAGGTGCCGCGGCCAAGCAGGCCGGCTGGCGCATTTTCGGTGCCAAACCGGGTGCCTATGGCGCAGGCGTGCAGGGCGCGATTGACGGGCGCTTGTGGCAGAGCCGCGAGGACTTGGCCGAGGTCTACCTGAACTGGGGTGGCTACGCCTACGGGGGGGTTGACGAAGGCACTGCGGCCCGCGAGCAATTTGCCCAGCGTTTGAGCCAGGTGCAGGCGGTGTTGCAGAACCAGGACAATCGCGAGCACGACTTGCTCGACTCCAACGACTACTACCAATTCCAGGGCGGCATGCTGGCCGCCGTGGAAACCCTGAGCGGCGAAAAGGCCGCCAGCTACCATGGCGACCACAGCCAGCCGGACGTGCCGAAAATCCGCACCTTGAAGGAAGAGCTCAACCGGGTGATCCGTTCCCGTGCGGCCAACCCCAAGTGGATCGAAGGTGTGAAGCGCCATGGCTATAAAGGCGCGTTTGAAATGGCCGCGACTGTGGACAACCTGTTCGCCTTCGACGCTACCACCGCGCTGATTGACGATCACCAATACGCCTTGCTCGCCGATGCCTACCTGTTGGACCCTGACACCCGTGCCTTTGTGCAACAGCACAACCCCGATGCCCTGCGCGACATGACCGAACGCATGCTCGAAGCCCAGCAACGTGGCTTGTGGCAGGCACCGGGGGCGTACCGCGAAGCCTTGGAAAACCTGTTGCTGGACATAGAAGAAGACGGCTGAGTGCTCGTTCCCGCGCTCCGCTGAGCGTTGATCATTCCCACGCTCCGCGTGGGAATGCAGCCCGTGACGCTCTGCGTCACAAGAACGGACGCCGAGCGTCCAGCGAAGCGTTCGCACGCGGGAGCGTTGGAGCGCGTTATTAAGAGTTGACTATGACTGATATTCCCCATTTTCCGCTGTCCGCCGTGGTCGGCGCCGATGACTTGAAGCTCGCGCTGTGCCTGGCCGCCATCGACCCGAAGATCGGCGGCGTGCTGATCGAAGGGCCACGGGGCATGGCCAAGTCCACTCTGGCCCGTGGGCTGGCAGACCTGTTGGCCAGCGGGCAGTTTGTCACTTTGCCCTTGGGCGCGACCGAAGAACGCCTGGTCGGCACCCTGGACCTGGATGCCGCGCTGGGCGAAGGCCGCGCGCAATTCTCCCCTGGCGTGTTGGCCAAGGCCGACGGCGGCGTGCTGTACGTGGATGAAGTCAACCTGCTGGCCGACCACTTGGTGGACCTGTTGCTGGACGTAGCCGCCAGCGGCACCAACCTGATCGAACGCGACGGGATTTCTCATCGCCATGCGGCGCGCTTTGTACTGATTGGCACCATGAACCCGGAGGAGGGCGAGCTGCGCCCGCAGTTGCTCGACCGCTTCGGCTTCAACGTGGCATTGAGCGGGCAAACCTTGCCCTCCGAGCGCGGGCAGATCATTCGGCGTCGCCTGGATTTCGACACTGACCCGGCGGCGTTCTGCGCGCAGTGGGCGCCAGCGCAAGCTGCCTTGCGCGAACGCTGCACCCTGGCGCGGGCACGGCTAGACAGTATCGCCCTGGATGACCAGGCGTTGGCCCACATCACCGAGCGCTGCTTTGCCGCTGGGGTCGACGGCCTGCGTGCCGACCTGGTCTGGTTGCGTGGCGCCCGTGCCCATGCGGCGTGGCGTGGCGCTGTCGCTATTGAGCAGGAAGATATCGACGCGGTGGCGGAGTTCGCCTTGCGCCATCGACGTCAGCAGCAAGCGCCTGCAGGCGCGCCGCCCCCGCCGAATGACGGGCCGTCATCGTCACCCTCCGACACCTCGCCCGGCCAAGGCCAGTGGGGCGATATGCCCGCACCCGCCTTGCCCACGGGCGCCCGCCGCGATGTACCCACCTGGCCAAAAAAGCTCTAGGCATCCGCCCCCGAGCTGACACGGGGGCGGATGCCCGGCCCCAGGCGGGGCGATTGAACACTGGCCGGCAGGGCAAGGCCCGCAGCGCACAGCGCGGGGCGATCAATTGGCCGGGCACGTTGCTGGGTGGGCGGCCGCAATGCCGTGAGGACCTGCTGTTCCACCTGCGCAGCCGGTCGGCTCCTGAACTGTGGCTGGTGATTGTCGATGCCTCGGCGTCCACGCGGCGCCATCGGGCACTGACCGATGCCAAGGGGCTGCTGGCCCAGCTGTTTGATGATGCTTATCGCCAACGGGCGCGCATGGCGTTATTGACGGCCAGCGGGCAATCGCCGAAGTGGCAGGTGCAAGGTTTGAAGGCGGCGAAAGGCTTGTCCGATTGGTTGGAGCAGTTGGGAGCGGGCGGCGGGACGCCGTTGCTGGCTGCGCTGACCGAGGCGGGGCATTGGTTGGCGGCGCGACGCAAGCGCTATCCTGCCGAGCAACAGAAGTTGCTGGTGGTGACCGATGGGCGGCTAAAGGCGATGGGCGCGCTGCCCCGATTGGAGTGTCCAGGCATGTTGATTGACATCGAGCGTGGGCCGATCAGGTTGGGGCGGGCTGAGGAATTGGCGGTGGGGTTGCAGTTGGAGTATCAGCACATCGATAAGCTGTAGCGCCTGGGCTATCGCCATCGCAGGCAAGCCAGCTCCCACATGGAATCGGCGCTTCGGTCAATTCTGTAGGAGCGAGCTTGCTCGCTCCTACAAAAGGCAAGCCAGCGGCGCGGTCAAACTGTGGGAGCTGGCTTGCCTGCGATGAGGCCCTCAAACACCCCACACCTATCAGCCTGTCCCCGGCACATTCGGCCAAAGATCAGCCACCAGAAACAACCGCTCAGCTTCCTCCCACTCCTCACCGTTCGCCACCATGCGCACCAGCAACTGCGCCGGGGCCATTGGGTCTAGCTCTGCCAGCCAGTCTTGCATCTGCACCTCACTCCACACTTCATCGGCCGGGTAATGCGCGGGCGCCAGCCAGGCATGGCGGGGCAGGGGTTGCCAGCGACCCTCTGGGCGGGTGCTGACAAAGTCTGTCCAGTCGCGCTGATGCAACCAGCGCCCACGCAGATGCTGCGGGTGTGCGCCTAGGGGGGAGAGCGCCGCGCCGGGCCAGGGGTAGAGCAGATAGCCACCGAGCCACAAGTGCGCATCGAACGCTTGGATATCCAACGCCGCCAAGGCCTCGCGGCTTTCTGCCCGCGCGGAGATTGGCAATTGATGCTCGGCCAGATGCGCGAGTTTGCGGTCCAGCCGATCATGGCAGCCAGGCCCCAGCCATTGCGTAGCGTCCTGGCCGTTGCCGTCCTGCGGGCCGAGGTAGAGTTTGATCGCCAGTTCCAGGTGGTGCACCCCATCGCGGTCGCGCAGCAGCATGTCCAGTTCGCCCAGCGTGTGCCCGGCACGGCGGATCGGCAGGTTGGCGGCCAGCAACTCCACACCCGGCGCCTGCTGCACCGCAAATTGCCACAAGCGCTCGTAGTACAGGCCCAGGCGCCGGGTACGTGACAGGCTCAGCCACTGCTGCAGCGTGCTGCTGTCCTGGTCCAGCTGACGCAGCCAGGCTTCGAGTTGGTGAGGGGCTTGCACCCAGTCACTGCCCGCCAGCGGATGGCGCTGCGGCCAAGGCGTCTGCGCCAGCATCGGCGGCGCGAGCATCACCCACGCCAGGTCGCGCACCTCGGGGTGGCGCAGTTGGCGGGGCAGGGTGTGCAAGTCGGGGAATGGGGTCATGGTCCGAGCATAGCCTTTTCAGTGTGCAGAAGGTGCCTGAGAACCATTGTCATCAAGGCTTGGCGGCGACAAAGGATTTTGCCTGAGACGGCCTTTCGCCCATAATCGCTCTTTTTGCCTCACCCCAGATCCCGCAGGAGCCCCATGGAGCAATTTCGCAATATCGGCATTATCGGTCGCCTGGGCAGTACCCAGGTGTTGGACACCGTCCGCCGGCTGAAGAAGTTTCTGCTCGAGCGCCACCTGCATGTGATCCTCGAAGACACCATCGCTGAAATCCTCCCCGGCCACGGCCTGCAAACCTCGTCGCGCAAGATGCTCGGCGAGGTGTGCGACATGGTCATCGTGGTCGGTGGCGATGGCAGCCTGCTCGGCGCCGCCCGGGCGCTGGCTCGGCATAACGTGCCGGTGCTGGGCATCAACCGTGGCAGCCTGGGCTTTCTGACCGATATCCGCCCCGATGAGCTGGAAGTCGAAGTGGCCAAGGTGCTCGACGGCCATTACCTGGTGGAGAACCGCTTCCTGCTGCAGGCCGAAGTGCGCCGCCATGGCGAGGCGATCGGCCAGGGCGATGCCCTCAACGATGTGGTGCTGCACCCGGGCAAATCCACGCGGATGATTGAGTTCGAACTGTATATCGACGGCCAGTTCGTGTGCAGCCAGAAGGCTGACGGCCTGATCGTCGCCACGCCTACCGGCTCAACCGCGTATGCGCTGTCGGCGGGAGGCCCGATCATGCATCCCAAGCTCGATGCCATTGTGATCGTGCCGATGTACCCCCATATGTTGTCCAGTCGGCCAATTGTGGTCGATGGCAACAGTGAGCTGAAAATCGTGGTGTCCAAAGACATGCAAATCTACCCGCAAGTCTCCTGCGACGGGCAGAACCATTTTACCTGCGCCCCCGGTGACACCATCACCGTGAGCAAGAAGGCACAGAAGTTGCGCTTGATCCACCCGCTGGATCACAACTACTACGAAGTGTGCCGCACCAAGTTGGGCTGGGGCAGCCGCTTGGGAGGTGGAGGCGACTGATGCTCGATCCCGCGCGTAGCTACGACCTGATTGGTGACGTGCACGGTTGCGCTCATACCCTTGAGCACTTGCTCGACCAATTGGGTTACCACAAGCAGGGCGGCACTTGGCGCCATCCGTCACGCATGGCTGTGTTCCTAGGCGATATCATCGACCGTGGCCCACGCATCCGTGAGGCGCTGCATATCGTCCACGATATGACCGAGGCCGGCCAGGCGCTGTGCATCATGGGTAACCACGAGTTCAATGCGTTGGGCTGGACCACGCCGGCACCGCCGGGCAGTGGCAAGCAGTTCGTGCGTGAGCACAACCCGCGCCACGCCCGCTTGATCCAAGAGACCCTGACCCAGTTCGAACACCACCCGGCCGACTGGCACGACTTCCTCGGCTGGTTCTACGACATGCCGCTGTTTGTCGACGCCGGGCGTTTTCGCGTAGTGCACGCGTGCTGGGACGACAGTTTTATCCAGCCGCTGCGCGCCACCTTCCCGGACGGCTGCATCGACCAACACTTCCTGCAAGCCGCCGCCGTACCGGGCAGTTTCGCCTGCAATGCATTCGATCGCCTGTTGCGCGGCACCGATATGCGCCTGCCCGATGGGCTCACCCTGACCGGTGGCGATGGCCTGACGCGGTCGTTCTTTCGCACCAAGTTCTGGGAAGACGACCCCAAGACCTACGGCGACATCGTGTTCCAGCCCGACGCCTTGCCAGAGCCGGTGGCACGCACGCCGTTGTCGTCCACGCAAAAGAATTCCCTGCTGCGCTATGGCGTCGATGAACCGCTGTTGTTCGTCGGCCACTACTGGCGCAGCGGCAAACCGGCGCCGATCCGCCCGAACCTGGCTTGCCTGGACTACAGCGCGGTGCTGTACGGCAAGCTGGTGGCGTATCGGCTGGACCAGGAAACCCAGCTGGATCCGCGTAAATTCGTATGGGTCGACGTTGAGCGACCAGAGGCCATTCCATGAGTACCGTAGCTGTATTGCGCTTGCCCCTGAGCGTTGACCTGGGTGGTTTCGTCAAGTTGCTGCACCGCATGCAGGTGCCGCACCGCGTCAGCGAGGAGGCCGGTGAACAGGTGCTGTGGGTGCCCGAGGCCATCAGCGACGATGTGCGCGTGTTGTATCAACGCTTCCCCGCTGGCGACCCCGACCAGCAACTGGATATTCCCGAGCAGGCGCCGGTTGCGCGGCCAGGCTTTGTCCAGCAGGTGCGCCACAGCCCAGTCACCGCACTGGTGCTGTTGGCCAGCCTGATTGTGGGTGCGGTGACCCTGCTGGGTGAAAACCTGCAAGCCATGGCCTGGCTGACCTTCCTGCCGTTCCGGGTGCTGGGCGAGTACATCCAGTTCACACCGTTGGCCGACACGCTGGCCTCGGGGCAGTGGTGGCGCCTGGTCACGCCGATGCTCATCCACTTCGGCATCCTGCATCTGGCCATGAACGGCATGTGGTACTGGGAGCTGGGTCGGCGCATTGAAGCGCGCCAGGGCAGCATCAACCTGCTGGGCCTGACCCTGTTGTTCAGCCTGGTCTCCAACTACGCGCAATACGCCTACGGTGGCCCCGGCTTGTTTGGCGGTTTGTCCGGCGTGTTGTACGGCCTGCTCGGGCACTGCTGGATCTTTCAGTTATTGTCGCCCAACCCGGCCTATCGCCTGCCCCGTGGGGTGCTGGTGATGATGCTGGTGTGGTTGCTGCTCTGCCTGTCGGGGCTGGTCTCGATGATCGGTTTCGGCGAAATCGCCAACGCGGCCCATGTGGGCGGGTTGGTCATCGGTTGCTTGACGGGTTTGCTCGGTGGTTTGTACAACCGTCGCAAAGCGTCTCTTTGATAAGGAAGAGCCTTATGTCCTCTTTTGCTGAAATGATCGAAAACATCACCCCGGACATCTACGAGAGCCTCAAGCTCGCGGTAGAGATCGGCAAATGGTCCGATGGCCGCAAGCTCACCGCCGAGCAGCGCGAATTGTCGTTGCAAGCGATGATCGCCTGGGAGATCCAGAACCTGCCCGAAGAGCAGCGCACCGGCTATATGGGCCCGCAGGAGTGCGCGTCCAAGTCAGAACCGGTGGCGAACATCCTGTTCAAGTCGGATGCGATCCATTGATTGAAATTGGTCGCGGTGCAGTCAGCAAAATGTCGGCGCAACTCGGTGAGCCGACCGTTCAATACGCCTTTCGCCTGGGCGACACCGAGGTGCCGGTCAATCCGTTGATCGGCACCCATGTACGCCTGGAATACCTGGGCGCGATTCATTGCAGCCATTGCGGGCGCAAGACCAAGACCAGCTTCAGCCAGGGCTATTGCTACCCGTGCATGACCAAGCTGGCCCAGTGTGACCTGTGCATCATGAGCCCCGAGCGTTGCCATTACGACGCCGGCACCTGCCGCGATCCGGGTTGGGGCGAGACATTCTGCATGACCGACCACGTGGTGTACCTGGCCAACTCGTCGGGGATCAAGGTCGGCATTACGCGCGCTACACAGTTGCCCACCCGTTGGCTGGACCAGGGCGCCAGCCAGGCGCTGCCGATCATGCGCGTGGCGACGCGCCAGCAATCGGGCTTCGTCGAAGATCTGTTTCGCAGCCAGGTGGCCGACAAGACCAACTGGCGTGCCTTGCTCAAGGGCGACGCGCAATCGGTGGACCTCAAGCAGGTGCGTGATGAGCTGTTTGCCTCTTGCGCCGAGGGCTTGCTGGGTTTGCAGGAACGCTTTGGCCTGCAAGCCATCCAAACCATTGCCGACATCGAGCCGATTGAAATCCGCTACCCGGTCGAGCAGTATCCGACCAAGATCGTCAGCTTCAACCTGGACAAGAACCCGATTGCCGAAGGCACGCTGCTGGGGATCAAGGGCCAATACCTGATCTTCGACACCGGCGTCATCAACATTCGTAAATACACGGCCTACCAGCTCGCCGTGCATCAGTAGAAGGATCCCAAGCATGCGCACCGAACAACCGAAGATGATTTACCTGAAGGACTATCAGGCGCCGGACTACCTGATCGACGAGACGCACCTGACCTTCGAGTTGTTCGAGGACCACAGCCTGGTCCACGCGCAGTTGGTGATGCGCCGCAACCCCGAGCGCGGCGCCGGTTTGCCTCCATTGGTACTCGATGGCCAGCAACTTGAGCTGTTGAGTGTCAACCTGGCCGACCAGCCGCTCACGGACGTTGACTACCAGTTGACCGACAGCCACCTGACGGTGCAGCCAAAGAGTGAGACTTTCACCCTCGACACCACCGTCAAGATCCACCCGGAAACCAACACCGCCCTGGAAGGCTTGTACAAATCCAGCGGTATGTTCTGCACCCAGTGCGAGGCCGAAGGTTTCCGCAAGATCACCTATTACCTCGACCGCCCGGACGTGATGAGTGTGTTCACCACCACGGTGATCGCCGAGCAACACAGCTACCCGGTGCTGTTGTCCAACGGCAATCCGATTGCCAGCGGCCCTGGCGAAGACGGCCGGCATTGGGCGACCTGGGAAGATCCGTTCAAGAAGCCGGCGTACCTGTTTGCGCTGGTGGCCGGTGACCTGTGGTGCGTCGAAGACAGCTTCACCACCATGACCAACCGCGAAGTCGCGTTGCGCATCTACGTCGAGCCGGAAAATATCGACAAGTGCCAGCACGCCATGACCAGCCTGAAAAAATCCATGCGCTGGGACGAAGAAACCTATGGTCGCGAGTACGACCTCGACATCTTTATGATCGTGGCGGTCAACGATTTCAACATGGGCGCCATGGAGAACAAGGGCCTTAACATCTTCAACTCCAGCGCCGTGCTGGCCCGCGCCGAAACCGCTACCGATGCCGCCCACCAGCGCGTCGAAGCCATCGTCGCCCACGAATACTTCCATAACTGGTCGGGCAACCGCGTGACCTGCCGCGACTGGTTCCAACTGTCGCTCAAGGAAGGCTTCACCGTGTTCCGTGACTCGGGCTTCTCTGCCGACATGAACTCGGCCACGGTCAAACGCATCCAGGACGTGGCGTACCTGCGTACCCACCAGTTCGCTGAAGATGCCGGCCCCATGGCCCACGCCGTGCGCCCGGACAGCTTTATCGAGATCTCCAACTTCTACACCCTGACCGTGTATGAAAAGGGCTCGGAAGTGGTCGGCATGATCCACACCTTGCTCGGTGCCGAGGGCTTTCGCAAAGGCAGCGACCTGTATTTCGAACGCCATGACGGCCAGGCCGTGACCTGCGACGACTTCATCAAGGCCATGGAAGACGCCAATGGCGCCGACCTCAGCCAGTTCAAGCGCTGGTACAGTCAGGCCGGTACCCCGCGCCTGGCGGTAAGCGAGGCTTACGATGCGGCGGCCAAGACCTACAGCCTGACCTTCCGCCAGAGCTGCCCGCCGACTCCGGACAAGGTCGAGAAATTGCCCTTTGTGATCCCGGTGGAGCTGGGCTTGCTGGACGGGCAGGGCGCCGGCATTGCCTTGCGCCTGGCCGGTGAAGCGACAGCGGGCGACACTTCGCGGGTAGTCTCGGTGACCGAAGCGGAGCAGACGTTTACCTTCGTCGACATCGCTGAAAAACCCTTGCCTTCGTTGCTGCGTGGTTTCTCGGCGCCGGTGAAGCTCAGCTTCCCCTACAGCCGCGATCAACTGATGTTCCTGATGCAGCACGACAGCGACGGTTTCAACCGCTGGGATGCTGGCCAGCAGTTGGCTGTGCAGGTATTGCAGGAACTGATCGGCCAACACCAGGCTGGCCAGCCGCTGAAGCTTGATCAGCGCTTGATCGACGCGCTGCGCACGGTGTTGAGCGATGAAAGCCTGGACCAGGCCATGGTCGCCGAAATGCTCTCGCTGCCGAGCGAAGCCTATCTCACGGAAATCAGCGAAGTGGCGGATGTGGATGCCATCCACGCTGCCCGCGAGTTTGCCCGCAAGCAACTGGCCGACAACCTGTTCGAAGGCTTGTGGCTGCGCTACCAGGCCAACCGCGAGCTGTCCAAGCAAACGCCTTACGTGGCAGAGGCCGAGCACTTCGCCCGCCGTGCGCTGCAGAACATCGCGCTGTCTTACTTGATGCTCAGCGGCAAGCCAGAAGTATTGGCGGCCACCCTGGATCAGTTCGACACCAGCGATAACATGACCGAACGCCTGACGGCGTTGGCGGTGTTGGTGAACTCGCCGTTCGAAGCAGAGAAAGCCCAGGCCTTGGCGGTGTTTGCCGAAAACTTCAAGGACAACCCGCTGGTCATGGACCAATGGTTCAGCGTACAGGCCGGCAGCACCTTGCCGGGCGGGCTGGCACGGGTCAAGGCGTTGATGGAGCACCCGGCGTTCACCATCAAGAACCCCAACAAGGTGCGCGCACTGGTGGGCGCATTTGCCGGGCAGAACCTGATCAACTTCCATGCGGCGGATGGCTCGGGCTATCGCTTCCTGGCGGACCTGGTGATCCAGCTCAATACGTTGAACCCGCAGATCGCCTCGCGCCAACTGGCGCCGCTGACACGCTGGCGTAAATACGACAGCGCACGGCAGGCGCTGATGAAAGCGGAGCTGGAGCGCATCCTGGGTGCGGGTGAGCTGTCCAGCGATGTGTTTGAGGTGGTCAGCAAAAGCCTGGCGTAAACCTCATTGCTTTATGTAGGAGCGAGCTTGCTCGCGAGGAACTCACAGGCGCCGCGTTCATTCAGGAAGCACGCGTCATCGTTGACGTTTTTCGCGAGCAAGCTCGCTCCTACAGGCGGCAGGATTGATCCCTGGCACTAGGCCGATTCATAGCTGCGGCGCGTGCGCTCTATCTCTTCGACCAACCGGTCAATGCCCGCCAACCGTGCTCGGTTGTCATGATCCCAAGGATGAAAGCCCGGCTTGAAATAATGCAGCCACGGCCGGAACATCCGTGGAAACACCCCCTTGGGCCCATACAAGAACTTCACCATGCGCCACAAGCCCTTCAGCGTGCCGCCCGAAGTGCGGTCGGCAATCAACAGGCGCACGTGAAAATCCAGCACCACCACCCAGAACAGCACGCTGGTGGTCAGCATGGTCCCCGTGCGCAGCAGGTAACGTGCAGGCCCTGGTTTGATCACCCTGTTCCACACATCGAACGCCACGGCTTTGTGTTCGGTTTCTTCCAGGGCGTGCCAGTACCACATCTGCTGGTAACCCTTGAGTGAGTCGCCAAAGCGCGACGGGTCGCTCAGCAGGATTTCTGCGAGCATGGCGGTGTAGTGTTCCAGGGCGATGGTCACCGCCAGGTTGAACGATGGCGGCAGGTGTTTTTTCTGCAGGTCGAGGAAGAACTTCAAGCGTCGGTCAAGGGTGTGCGCCGGCAGGCCGGCCGCTTGCAGCAAGTCGTTGTAGGCCACGTGCTCACGGCTGTGCATGGCCTCCTGGCCGATAAACCCCTGGATCTCTTTTTTCAGTTCGGCATCATCGATCTGCCCACGGTAGTGGCGCACGCTGTCCATGAAGAACAGCTCGCCCTGGGGAAACAGCAACGACAGGGCATTGAAGAAATGGCTGACCACAGGCCCTTGTTCGTGCCAGTTCTTGATGCGCTCGGCAGGCAAGGCAAAACGGATATCGCGACGGATCGGCAGCATGGTGCGTTCTCCTGTTCAGAGTCGAGGCTCGTCGTTGGTTTCAAACACCGGCGTGCGCGGCTTGGGCGCCATGCGCTTGCTGGCGAACACCACCAGAGCCTGATAGGCCGCCGGCAGGCAACGGGCGAGCAGGTCGAGGAAATAGGCATCGCGGCCAATCAGCACGCGACGCTTGTTTTTGCGTACGCCTTGCAGGATCACTTTGGCGGCCTGGTCAGCGTCGGTGATGAAGAGTTTTTCGAAATCGGCGCGGGCTTGTTGCTCGCTGTGGATGAGAAAGCCGGTCATGTTCGCGTCGATGCGGCTGCTGCGGCAGATGTCGGTACGAATGCCACCGGGGTGTACACAGGTGGCCGACACGCCGCAGCGTTGCAGGTCGAGTTCCTGGCGCAAGGCTTCGGTGAAGCCGCGTACCGCGAACTTTGTAGCGTTGTAGCCGCTCATGCCGGGCTGGGCGAACAGGCCGAACACGCTGGACGTATTGATGATATGCCCGTCGCCGCTGGCCTTGAGGTACGGCAGGAATGCCTTGGTGCCATGCACCACTCCCCAGAAGTTGATGCCGACGATCCATTCCAGGTCGGCGTAATCCACGCCTTCGACGGTGCTCGACAGCGCCACCCCGGCATTATTGAAGACCAGGTTGACCTTGCCGTGCTCGGCCGCGCAGCGTGCTGCCCAATCGTGCATGGCCTGGCGGTCGGACACGTCCAGCACTTGGGTGGTGACAGTGACGGGCGACAAGGTCGAGGTGCGGATCAGCGCCAGGGTCTGTTCCAGGCCCTGGCTGTTTTTGTCTGCCAGCGCCAGATGACACCCTTCCCGCGCCAGGGCCAGGGCCAATGAGCGGCCCATGCCGGAAGCCGCGCCGGTGATCGCCGCAACGCGGCCGTTGAATGACTTCATGACAGGCTGCCTTCTGTGGTGGAGTGGGGCGTTGCAACCGCTCGCGGCAGGGCGGGCGCCGGCGCCTGGCTGACGCTGAAGTCTTTGAGGGCAAAATGCCGGGTGACCTGCTTGAAGCGCCAGGTCGAACCGGGCCACAGCGTGGTGTTCTTGCCGGTGCGCGGGTCGAGGTACCAGCTCTGGCAGCCGCCGGTGTTCCAGATGGTGCGCTTGAGCTTGTCCTGCAACTGCTGGTTGTAGGCGTGCTCCACGGCGGGTTTGACCTCTACCGTGGTAAGGCGCTGGCGCTGCATGTGTTTCAGGGCGTCGAGGATGTACGCGACCTGAGCCTCGATCATCAGGATCATCGAGTTATGCCCCAGGCCGGTGTTGGGGCCCACGATCAGAAACAGGTTCGGGTAGCCCGGCACGGTGGTGCCTTTGTAGGCATGGGCGCCATCGCGCCAGGCATCCATCAGGTCGATGCCGTCACGGCCGATGATGCAGCCACGGGGCAACGGGTCGCTGGCCTGGAAACCCGTGCCGAAGATCAGGCAATCGGCGGGGTGCTTGATACCGTCGGCGGTAATCACGCCGTCGGCTTCGATGCGCAGCACGCTGTCGGTGACCACCTCGACATTGCTGCGCGAGAGTGCCGGGTAGTAATCGTTGGAGATCAACACGCGCTTGCAGCCGATGGTGTAGTCCGGCGTCAGGGTTTTGCGCAGGGAAGGGCGGGCCACTTGTTTGCGCAGATGACGAAGGGCAATTTTCTGCACCATTTTCATCAGGCGTGGATGCAGGGCAAAGCCCACCACACGGCCTTCCAGCGCCCAGTAAAGCGTAGCGCGCACCAGCTTCTGGGTGAGCGGTACATGCTTGAACAACCAGCGCTCGGCAGCGGAAATCGGCCGATCAGGCTTGGGCATGATCCACGGCGGTGTGCGCTGGAACAGGTCCAGGTGCGCTACCTGCGGGGCGATCTGTGGCACGAACTGGATAGCGCTGGCACCGGTGCCGATCACCGCCACGCGCTTGCCCTTCAAGGAATACTCGTGATCCCACTGCTGGGAGTGGAAGCGCTTGCCCTTGAAGCTGTCCAACCCTGGGATATCCGGCATTGCCGGGCGTGACAACCCCCCCATGCCCGACACCAGCACCCGTGCGCTGACGTGGCGGCCGTTAGTGAAGGTCAGTTGCCAGCGCTGTTGTTGTTCATCAAACAGCGCCCGTTGCAGGCCCATGCCAAAGCGCAGGTAGGGCGCCAGTTCGAAGCGTCTGGCGCAGTCTTCCAGATAGGCGCGAATCTCGGGTTGCGCCGCGAACTGTCGCGTCCAGTTCGGGTTGGGTGCAAAGGAAAACGAATACACATGGGACTGCACGTCGCAGGCGCAACCTGGGTAGTGGTTGTCGCGCCACGTACCGCCGAGGGTCTCGGCCTGTTCGGCAATAAAGAAGTCGGTGAGCCCGGCTTCCTTGAGTTTGATCGCCATGCACAGGCCCGCGAACCCGGAGCCAATGATGGCGATGTCGATTGAGTCGCTGGGGGCATTCATAGGGCTGCCTCGTCAATAAAACGCTTGGGCATCGGATGTGCTCCTGTTTTTGTTTTGTCTTTTAGATAGAACACCATTGCAAAGGAAAATTGAATTATTTATTTTAAAAAAGATTTTAAATAATCTATCTGAAAAATTCGCCTACGCTAGGACCTTGTTGCGCATGAGCGATTTGTCCGACGGATGAACGTGGTATGCATGAAGTGAGGTCCAGGGCGTGGACGATGGCTGGGGCCAGATCAATTCCGGTCGGGTCGCCAGCAGCAGGGAAGCAGAGGACCGAGCTATGGCTGTCGAATGGGTTGTCGCTGCGGGAGTGCTGGCAGGCGCCAGTGCTGCGTTGTGGGGCTTGAGTGCCTGGATGACGCGGCGCATTGAAGCGACTGTGCCGATCAACGGGCGCTTCGTCGAGGTGGATGGCGAGCGCTTTCATTATGTCGAAGAGGGCAAGGGCCCGCCGCTGGTGATGATTCACGGGCTGATGGGCAGTAGTCGCAACCTGACCTATGCCTTGTCCGGTCAGTTGCGTGAGCATTTTCGGGTCATCAGCCTCGACCGGCCGGGCTCAGGCTATTCCACCCGGCACAGCGGCACGCCGGCAGACTTGCCGGCCCAGGCGCGACAAATCGCGGCCTTCATCAATACGCTGGATCTGGGTAAACCACTGGTACTGGGGCACTCCCTGGGCGGCGCGATTGCCCTGGCGCTGGCCCTCGACCATCCCCATGCCGTATCCGGGCTGGTGCTGGTTGCGCCCTTGACTCACCCCCAACGCATGCTGCCGCTGGTGTTCCTGTCTCTGGCCGTGCGCCCGGCCTGGCTGCGGCGCTGGGTAGCGCACACCTTGACCCTGCCCATCGGCCTGCTGACCAAAAACTCGGTGGTGAAGGGCGTATTTGCCCCCGATCCTGCGCCGCCGGACTTCGCCACCCGTGGCGGCGGTTTGCTGGGCATGCGACCCGACAATTTCTACGCGGCGTCAACCGAGATCAACCGGGTCAACGACCACCTGCCGGAGATGGTCAAGCGCTACTCACGATTGACCCTGCCCATCGGCCTGATCTACGGGGCGCAGGACAAGGTGCTCGACTTCCAGAAACACGGCCAGGCCCTGGCCAGCAAGGTGCCAGGGCTGAAAATGCAGGTGATTGAAGGCCGTGGGCATATGTTGCCGATCACCGCCACCGAGCGCGTGGCGGCGCTGGTGGAGAAGGTGGCCAAGCGGGCTCGACCCGGCGAGAGCGTCCGGCCGATAAACCCACCTGTCGCCCTGGCGAGCCAGTAACAGTGCCACTTGACTGCGGCGCCTGGCGTTGACGCCTGCCCCTGAGTACCTGACCAAACGGCTGAAAAGAGACTGCTCGGTCACGGAAAAAAGGGCTGGAGAAACTAGTTGACGACCTAACGATTCCGCGCTATTTATTTAAAAAAATTATTTCAATGTGTAATTTGAAATTATTTTTGAAATGCCTAAGAGCGAATAAAATAATGAAAAAAACGCCTTTTATCGCATGGTTGATTTCCCGGAGCAGTCAATGCTCCGTATACCTGTCGTCTGCCTCGTTGCCCACCGAATGCGTTCGGAGGCTGCCATGAACCAGACTCTGGCAGCCCCGCATGTCTGGGCCGACGGCAAACGCCACCTGTGGTGGCTCGGCATCATGCCGCTGGCGACGCCCTTGCTCTCCGGCGCCCTTGCCATCACCACAGGCGTGCAACAACTGTGGTGGGTGGGCGTACTCGTGATCTTCGGCCTGATCCCGCTGATTGACGGCCTGCTCGGCGAAGACGTCAGCAACCCGCCCGAATCTGCGGTCAGCCACCTTGAATCCCAACGCTACTACCGCTGGATCGTCTACACCGGCGTGCTGTTTGTGATTGCCTCGGTGGTCATCACCGGTTGGCTCGCTGCGGGCGGTATAGACTGGATCATCAACGGCGGCCTGTTGCACGCCACGGCCACCCTGGAACCTTCTAACTGGCTGGCCAGGACCGCCGCGTTCATCACCGCCCGCACTGAACTTCACGGTGCAGTCAGCTGGTTGACTTATGTGGGCATGGCCATGTCCACCGGTGCCGCCACCGGTATTGCTATCAATACCGCCCATGAACTAGGGCACAAACCCAAACCCCTGGAAGTGTTCCTGGCCAAGGTCACCCTGGCGCCGACCTTCTACGGCCACTTCTACACCGAACATAACCGTGGCCATCACGTACGGGTCGCCACTCCGGAAGACCCCGCCAGCTCGCGCCTCGGTGAAAGTTTCTGGGCATTCCTGCCGCGTTCGGTGTGGTTCAGCGCTGTGTCGGCCTGGAACCTGGAGCGCGAACGCCTGCGCAAACTCGGCCTGCCGGCCCTGCACTGGAAGAACGCGGTGCTCAGCGCCTGGATGTATAGCGTGGTGTTGTGGGGCGCAATGATTGCCTGGCTGGGGGCGGCGGTAATTCCGTTCCTGATTATCCAGGGCATCTACGGGTTCTCGTTGCTGGAAGTGGTGAACTACGTCGAGCATTACGGCCTCAAGCGTCAGAAGTTGCCCAATGGCCGTTATGAACGCTGCTCACCGCGTCACTCGTGGAACAGTAATCGAATTGTCACCAATATCTTTCTGTTCCAGTTGCAGCGGCACTCCGATCACCATGCCAACCCTACGCGTAGTTATCAGTCGCTGCGTCACTTTGATGAATCACCGCAACTTCCGTATGGCTACGCCAGCATGATTGTCTGGGCTTATGTGCCGTACTTGTGGCGGCGTCGCATGGACCATCGTGTACTGAATCACTATGCCGGCGATATCAACCTGACCAATCTTCAGCCGTCAAAGCGTTTGAAGTACCTGGAGAAGTACAGCGGTAGTGCCAAGCCGTTTTGAGATGAAGTAAGCCTTCAGGGTGCACTCGGGATCTGTGTATCGCGCAGGTCCTTGTCGCCCGGCGTTTTGAGTGCAAGAACCTGGTTTGACCCTACAACAATAATTTCAAGGGAAGGACGTACACCATGCAAAGTTCTGCCAAGTTCACCGCCCACATCCTGTTGGCGGCCATGGGCCTGATTGCTTACCACCAGGCCCAGGCTGCGCGTATCGAACCCGCTGGCAGTGCCTTCACCGCCCAAGGGCCTATCAGCTTTTCCAAAGGCAAGCTCATCAGTGCCGACTGCACCATCAAGGTAGCCGGCAAGGTTGCAGCCGATGGTTCATCGGTGAATGTCGACAAAGTCGAGTTCGACGGTGGCCTCAAGTGCAGCCGTGTCGAAGCCATCAACTTGCCTTGGGTGTTAATCGCCAAAGATACAAAAAGCGGCTCCATGTCGAAGATCAGCGTGGACGTTCATGCCTTTGGCCTGGGCGGCAAGTGTGGGCCGTCGACGGCCGACGGAACTTGGGATAACGCCACCGGCAAGTTGGAAGCCGCTGATGTTGCGATTGGCGAAGACTGCAAGATCAAGACGGTGTCGATCAAGATGCCGCCCAACTTCAAAGTTGTCGAATAACGCGTTCCGACTGTTGTAGCGGTAAATGCATTGAAATTTGGCTGGAAAGGGAAGTTCTGCAGTTTCACCGTGACCTCTCGATCATGGCCATTACCCCTGGCGAAATGAATCGCCATAACATGTGAGGAAAAACAATGAAAAGCTTGAAAACCCTCGTTTGTGCAACTTCGTTTGCTCTGTGCTTTGGTGCCGCCTCCATGGCGAGCGCGGCTTCCGTTTCTCCAGACGGTCCGTTCTCGACTAATGCCGGTACCATCGTGGTGAAGTCGCCCTCATCCTTTGGTGCGGCAGTGACTTGCGGCATTACCTTTACCGGCAACGTTAGCGGTGGCGTGGCTTCTATCAACGGTGCTTCCTTGACCGGCGGCGGCCTATGCGCACTGCCCACGCTGACTAACCTGCCTTGGGTTCTTACCGCTGCGACGGGCACCACCGGCACCGTGACCAACGTAGGCTACAAAATCTCCTCGATTCCGGCCACTAACTGCGGCCCTACCACCATTGCCGTGGCTTGGACTCCTGGTACCAAAACACTTTCGGCTACCAATCAGTCGCTGACCGGCAACTGCACTGTCGTATCGCTGAATGTTGTTGCCCCGACGCTGACGGTTAACCCGTAAGCATGTGACTCCAGAGGGCTGATCACCCGTTGAAAGGCCGATGCCTCATGCGAGGCATCGGTTGGGCAGGGTACTTACGGTCTGCCTACGGCCACACGACCCACCGGCAGGGGCCGGGCGAAATAATAATAAGGAGCAGCGCATGAATAATAAGAAACAACACGCTCACACGTTACTGGGGTTGGCGCTGTTGGGAGGCTTGATGACCACAGGAAATGTGCAGGCGGGCGGCTTCTCCACGCCAACCTACGGTGCGCCTGGCTGGGGGCGCGCGTTTGGTGGCGGTTCATTGTTCAAGAACGACCCCAGTGCCGCGTACAACAACCCGGCGGCCATGGCGTTCATCGATTCAACCATCGTGCAGCAGACCGTCGATTACGCCCGGATCAAGATCAAATATTCTGGCCAGGCGTATGACCATAACGGTAACCCGGTGACCAATACGCCGGTGCTGGATGATCAGGGCAACCTGGGCGATCCGACGCTGAATACGAATAATGGCGGCCAGGGTGGTTTCACCGCATGGCTACCTACTGGCTTTATGGTCATGCCCATCGGCGACCGTTTTGCTTTTGGCCTGAGCCAAGTCGTACCGCAAGGCATGAAAAGTACGTGGAACGAAAACTCTAAGCTGCGAGATTTCGCCGTTGACACCAAGATCGAGACCATTGGCCTGACAGGCTCCTTGTCATTCAAGGTCAATGATGAGTTTTCCGTCGGTGCCGGTGCCATCGTTCAACGTAGCCAAGGGAACGTCAGCCAGAACGTTGACCTGTTGGCTGCCGCGGATGTCTCTCCCGGTCTGGGAGGCACCGGTTTTCCGACCGGCGTCGGGCATTCCTTGATACGCGTGAAAGTCGACAATATCTCAGTGGGCTGGTTTGGCGGCGTGGTTTGGAAGCCGACAGCGCAAGACACGCTGGGCGTGAATTATCACGCCAAGATCAAAAACAAGATGACGGGCAAGTACGACGTTTATACAGACGCGATTGGCCGTAACGCGATGACCAACCCGATTGGTCCGAACGGCGAAACGCTGGTTGAGATGGCCTACCCTGGTCTCAAACTGTTCCCGGATGGCGCGCATGCCAGTGCTCAATTGGATATCCCGGCGACGGCGGCGATTGACTGGGTCCACCAGTTCAATGATCGCTGGACGCTGGGCGTGAGTGCCCAGTGGACAGAGTGGTCCTCGTTCAAGGACCTCACGCTCAAGTCACAAGGCTCGACCATCGTTGCCATACCCTACAACTACAAGAACGCGTGGATGACTTCTATCGGCGGCGACTACAAAGCGACCGACGAACTCACCCTGCGTGCCGGCGTGGCTTACGACCAGACACCGACCCGAAACTCCACCCGTGACCCTCGGATCCCCGACGGGGATCGCTACTTCCTTGCGTTCGGTGCAGGTTATGACATCAAGGCGGTACCAGGCCTGTCGGTGGATGCCGCCTACTCGCACCAGTTTGTCGAAAAGGTCAATCTGAAGACCAAGAACGTTGACCGCCTTGGAGGCGCGCAGCTGGACGGCAAAGCTGAATCCTCAGGTGACGTGGTCAGCCTGTCGGCGACTTATAAGTTCTGAGGCGCGTGCAAGGCAGGGCACTCAGCGCATCTGGAGGCCTTGCCATGGCTGTTGTTTTCGGCGACGTGCGTTGATTCCTTCTTTCGTCAGGCTGACCCGGTCAGCCTATTTTTTCGGCAAGGAATTAAATAAAAATTTCAAAACAAAATTTGAATTAATGATTTGAAGTTTGTAGTGTGGTTTCACGTCCTGAATCAAGTAGAGGTCTCCCCCATGCTTATCTGGTTATTGGTGGGTATCGCAGCAGCGATTGCCCTGGCTTACCGACAAGCCGCTGCCGCCCTGTGGCTAAGCGCCGGCATCCTCTGGCTGGCGGTTGGTTACCTGTTCAACGCAGTGGCCGTGCCGGGCATTGCCTTGGCGGCAGTGCTGGTGGTGCTGCCCGCCTTGGTGCTGGCGATCAAACCCCTGCGCCGCAAACTGTTGACCACCAAGGCTCTGGGCCTGTTTCGCACGATCATGCCGGCGATGTCCGATACCGAGCGTGCGGCTATCGAGTCCGGCACCGTGTGGTGGGATGCCGAGCTGTTCAGCGGCAAGCCCGACTGGCAGCGTCTGCTGCAAGCCGCGCCGGCCAGCCTGAGCGCGGAGGAGCAAGCCTTCCTCGACAACGAAGTCGAAACCCTGTGCGACATCGCCAACGACTGGGAAACCACGCAGGTCTGGCAGGACATGTCCCCAGAAGGCTGGCAGTACACCAAGGATGCCGGGTTCCTCGGCATGATCATTCCCAAGCAGTACGGCGGCAAAGGCTTCTCCCACTACGCCCATTCCCAGGTGGTGATGAAGCTGTCGACACGCTGCTCGGCGGCAGCGATTTCGGTGATGGTTCCCAACTCCCTCGGCCCGGCCGAGCTGTTGCTGCATTACGGCACCGACGCCCAGCGCAACTACTACCTGCCGCGCCTGGCACGCGGTGACGACATTCCGTGTTTCGCCCTGACCAGCCCGTATGCCGGCTCGGATGCAGGCGCGATCCCCGACCTGGGCATTGTCTGCAAAGGCATGCATGAGGGCGAGGAAGTACTGGGTTTCAAAGTGACTTGGGACAAGCGCTATATCACCCTCGGCCCGATTGCCACGGTGCTGGGCCTGGCGTTCCGCGCCGAAGACCCGCAGGGTTTGCTTGGCGCGCCAGGTTCCCTGGGCATTACCTGTGCGTTGATCCCCACCTCCCATCCAGGGGTAAACAGCGGCCGGCGTCACTGGCCGTTGAATGCGGTTTTCCAGAATGGCCCAACCACCGGCAAGGATGTGTTCATTCCCTTGGAATGGGTGATCGGCGGCCGCGAACAAATCGGCAACGGTTGGCGCATGTTGATGGAATGCCTGGCGGCAGGTCGGGCGATTTCCCTACCTTCGGCCAACGTCGGCCTGGGTAAAGTGGCGGTGCGCGGTACCACAGCCTATGCGGCGATGCGCAAGCAATTCGGCCTGCCCATCGGCAAGTTCGAAGGTGTACAGGCGCCGCTGGCGCGCATGGCCGGGCATCTGTATGCCTGTGATGCGGTGCGCAAGGTGTCGGTGGCATCCCTGGACGCCGGCGAGAAACCGTCGGTGATCTCGGCCATTGCCAAGTACCACGTCACAGAGCGGGCGCGCATCATCGTCAACGACGGCATGGACATCGTCGCCGGCAAAGGCATTTGCATGGGCCCCAATAACTTCCTCGCCCGTGCCTACCAGCAAAGTCCCATCGCCATTACGGTGGAGGGCGCGAACATCATGACCCGATGCCTGATCATCTTTGGCCAGGGCTTGATTCGTTGCCATCCCTACGTGTTCCGCGAGATGGAGGCGGCGCACAACCCCGACCGGCGCAAGGCCTTGGAAGACTTCGACAGCGCAATGTTTGGCCATGTGAGTTTTGTCGTGGCCAACACCGTACGCGCAGCGGTGCATGCCCTGACCGGCGGGCGCCTGATCGCGGCGCCGGCCAAGACCGACCCGGCGCTGGCTGCCTACTACCGCCAGGCCAATCGGCTGTCGGTGGTGCTGGCGCTGATCTCGGATATTTCCATGGGCGTGCTGGGCGGTGCCCTCAAGCGCAAGGAAAGTATTACCGGGCGCCTGGGGGATATTTTGTCGCAGCTGTACATCCTGTCTTGCGTGCTCAAGCGCTTCGAGGATGACGGTAGGCCCCAGGCGGACTTGCCGCTGGTGCACTGGGCGGCCCAGGACGCCTTGTTGCGCGCCCACGAAGCCTTGGCCGAAGTGCTCGACAACTACCCTTCAAAACCCGCAGCAGCAGTAGTGCGCACCTTGAGCTTTCCGTTTGGCATCCCGCTGCGCAAACCGTCGGACCGCCTGTTGGCGCAGGTGGCGGAGGTGGTGCAGACCCCTGGCGAGACCCGCGACCGTTTGCTGGCCAACTCCTACATCCCACGTGCGGAAGTCGACAAGCTGGCCTACGGCGAATTGGGTTTCCGTTTGCTGCCCCAAGTGGAGCTGATCGAGGCGCGGCTCAAGCCCGCCATCAAGCAAGGTCTGCTCGGCCCGCTGCCGATTTCTGCCACGGCCTTCACCGATTGGCGCGTGAAGGCGCGGGCGCTGGATTTGATCAGCGACGACGAAGACGCCTTGCTGGCGCGCTATGTGGAATACGCCGACCACGGTATCCAGGTGGACGACTTTCCCCAGGACTTTGGTTTGCTGGAGGCTCTGCAGCAGCGTAAGCAGGCGCTCGAGCCGGTGGCCAAACGGCGCAGCGTCCCGGTCAATTAAGAGAAAACCCGGTCCACAGGTGGGAACTGCTTGCCTTGAATACCAGGCAGAAGGCTTTTTGTAGGAGCGAGCTTGCTCGCGAAGAACTCACAGGCGCCGCGTTGATTCAGGAAGCCAGCGTTATCGTTGACGTTTTTCGCGAGCAAGCTCGCTCCTACAGAGGGCGATCCAGTTCCCCACATTTGACCGGTTTATCAGGCAAGAACTGTGTTGTGAGTGGACTCCTTATGAGTGACAGCTACCTTTCGTTCGTCAATTCTCCCTGGGGCCGGCGTCTGGCCCAGGCGGTCGGCTTGCCGCAACCCTTGCCCCTGCAACGGCATCGCAGCGGCCAGGCCGGCCTGGCTAATCCTGTGATCATCGCCGGGGCAGGGCGCCTGGTGGCCTCGCTGCAGCGCGTGTTCAGCGCCACCGACACCGTCGCCGCGAGCCCGGCGACGCTCAAGGCACCGTCCACGGTCAAGGTGCAAGGCGCGGTGTTCGACGCCAGCGGCGTGGCCGACCTGCAACAGTTGGATGAGCTCTACCTGTTCTTTCACAGCAATGCCAAGCGCCTCGGCCAGCATGGCCGAGTAGTGGTGCTCGGAACGGCACCCGAGCATTGCGACGACTTGCCCCAGGCCATCGCCCAACGCGCCCTTGAAGGCTTGGTGCGTTCGCTGGCCAAGGAACTGCGCCGCGCGATCACCGTGCAACTGCTGTACGTGGCGCCGGGCGCGGAAGACGCGCTGGACAGCAGCCTGGGGTTTTTCCTGTCGCGCCGTTCCGCCTATGTCTCGGGGCAGGTGGTGCGCCTGGAAAAACCGGTCGATGGCCATGCCGCCATCAACTGGGACAAACCCTTTGCCGGCAAACGCGCCCTGGTCACCGGCGCCTCCCGTGGCATCGGCCTGGCGATTGCCCAGGTGCTGGCGCGGGACGGTGCCCATGTGGTGTGTGTGGACGTGCCCCAGGCCCAGGAAGCCTTGCAGCAGGCGGCGACCAGCGTGGGCGGTTCGGCGTTGCCTCTGGATATTACCGCCGCCGACACCGCCTCACTGTTGCAAACCCACGTCAGCCAATACGGCGCCTTTGATGTGGTGGTGCACAACGCCGGGATCACCCGCGACAAGACCATCGCCAAAATGACCGAGGGCGCCTGGCGCAGTGTGCTGGCGGTCAATCTCGAAGCGCCGTGGCAGCTCAGTGAGGCCTTGCTCGACAGTCAGGGTTTGAACCCTGGTGGGCGCATTGTGTGCGTGTCGTCGATTTCCGGTATCGCCGGCAACCTGGGGCAGAGCAACTACGCCACGTCCAAGGCCGGTGTGATAGGCCTGGTACAGGGCCTGGCACCGCGTGCGGCAGCCCGGCAGGTCACGGTGAACGCGGTGGCGCCCGGCTTTATCGAGACCCAGATGACCGCGAAGATCCCGCTGATGATCCGCGAAGCGGGGCGGCGCATGAATTCGTTGTCCCAGGGCGGGCAACCCATCGACGTGGCCGAGACCATTGCCTGGCTGGCGCATCCGGCGTCGGGCGGCGTCAATGGCCAGGTGGTGCGGGTGTGCGGCCAAAGCCTGTTGGGAGCCTGACCGATGGACTACGTGACGCAGATTATCGACCCACCGCCGTCGCGCACGCAGTTATTGCTCGACGGCCTGCGCGCCTTGCGCAAACCCAAACTCGACGGTGCGCCGCCATTGCCTGCAGCACGCCTGGTGCGCAGCGCGGTGGAGCTTTCGTCGGCCGGTATCGCCGCTTACGCACGGGCGTGTGGCTTTCGTCGCGAACAGGGCGTGCCATTGTCCTATCCCCATGTGCTGGCGTTCCCACTGCACATCATGCTGCTGACCCGGCCAAGCTTCCCGTACCCGGCCAGTGGCATGGTGCACCTGGCCAATCGCATTCGTCAGCACCAGCGCTTGCACGAGGGCCAGGCGGTGCGCCTGGAGGTGTATTGCGAACGCTGGGTGGCCCATCCAAAAGGGCAGGCCTTGAGCATTGCTACCCGTGCCTACAGCCAGGAAACCCTGGTGTGGGAAAGCGACAGTCTGTATTTGCGCCGTGACGTCAGCAATCCGGTGGGTGAACCCTGGAATGACCCTCTGCCGCTGCAGGAAGACGGCCTGTTACGCACCCAGCGCTGGGTACTGCCCGCCGACCTGGGGCGACGCTTTGCCAAGGTCTCGGGGGATTTCAATCCCATTCACACGTCGGTCATCGGTGCCAGGCTCTTCGGCTTTCGTCGCGCCATCGCCCATGGCATGTGGACCCTGGGCCGCGCATTGGCAGCGCAACAGCCGCCCGCTGGCCTGGACCAGGCCGAGGCCCATTGCGACTTCAAATTGCCGATCTTCCTGCCCGGCCAGGTAGCCCTGTGGGGCCACCCCGTAAGCGGGCCACGACGCGAGTTCGAAGTGCGCAATTTCGCCGGGGACAAGCCCCATATGCGCGGGCTATTCATTTGGAAAGAGAGCCAGCAATGAGTGACTACAGTTTTACCCCAGCCCCGACCCGCCGCGTGGCGATTATCGGCGGCAACCGTATTCCATTTGCGCGCTCCAACACGGTGTATGCCCACGACAGTAACCAGGACCTGTTGGTCGCCGCCCTGCAAGGATTGGTGGAGCGCTACAACCTGCACGGCCAACGCCTGGGTGAGTTTGCCGCCGGAGCGGTGATCAAGCACTCACGGGATTTCAACCTGGCCCGCGAGGCGCTGTTGTCCACCACGTTGTCGGCGCAAACCCCTGCCTATGATGTGCAACAAGCCTGTGGCACAGGGCTTGAAGCTGCGCTGCTGGTGGCGAATAAAATCGCCCTCGGCCAGATCGAAGTGGGCGTTGCCGGTGGTGCCGACACCACCTCCGACGCGCCCATTGGCATCAACGAATCCTTGCGCCATACCTTGCTTGCGGCCAATCGCGCCAAAAGCCTGGGCGACAAGCTCAAGGCCTTGATGAAAGTACGCCCATCGATGCTGTTCAAACCGTTGCTGCCGCGCAATGGCGAGCCGCGCACCGGCCTGTCCATGGGCGAGCACTGCGAAGAAATGGCCAAGCGCTGGCAGATCAAGCGCCTGGCCCAGGACGAGCTGACCCTCACCAGCCACCAGCGCCTGGATGCGGCTTATAAACGCGGCTTCTTCGACGACCTGATCAGCCCCCATCGCGGCTTGGCCCGTGACAACAACCTGCGTGCCGATATCAGCCTGGAAAAGCTCGCCGGCTTGTCGCCGGCCTTCGACCGCCAGAACGGCACGCTCACCGCCGGCAACTCCACGCCCCTGACCGATGGCGCCTCGGTGGTGCTGCTGGCCAGTGAAGAATGGGCCGCCGCCAATGGCTGGCCGGTGTTGGCCTACTTGCGCACCGGCGAAACGGCTGCGGTGAATTTTGTCGACGGCACCGAGGGCCTACTGATGGCGCCGGCTTACGCCGTGCCACGCATGCTTGCGCGGGAAGGCTTGAGGTTTGCCGACTTCGACTTCTTCGAGATCCACGAAGCGTTCGCCGCCCAGGTGTTGTGCACGCTCAAGGCGTGGGAAGACCCGCAGTATTGCCGCGAGCGACTCGGCCTTGACGCCCCCCTGGGCGCCATCGACCGGGCCAAGATGAACGTCAACGGCGGCTCACTGGGCTGCGGCCATCCCTTTGCGGCCACCGGTGGCCGGCAACTGGCGGCGCTGGCCAAGGCCATCCATGAACGCGGTGGCGGTCGCGGCCTGATTTCGATCTGCGCGGCGGGTGGGTTGGGCATCACCGCCATCGTCGAAAAGTAGCGCTATCAAAAACAACAATAAGGACACTGCGATGAACGCTATCAGCCTGAAACACACCGAACGCATTTGGTTGAACACTTACCTGCCCGGCGTGCCAGCGGACATTGACGCCGGGATCGAGGACTACCCGTCGCTGCGCGAAGTGTTCCTGGAGCACCTGGAGAAGTTCCGTGAACGGGTGGCCTACGTCAGCATCGGCACGCAAATGACCTATGCCGATTGGCGCACCCAGGGTATTGCCTTTGCCGCCTGGCTGCAGGACCAGGGCGTGAAGAAGGGCGACCGCGTGGCCCTGATGATGCCCAACTGCTTGCAGTACCCGATCTGCCTGCTGGGCACGATCCTGGCCGGAGCAGTAGTGGTCAACGTCAACCCGTTGTACACCGCCCACGAACTCAAGCACCTGCTCAAGGACAGTGGCGCCGAAACCGTGGTGATCTTCGAAAATTTCGCGCATACCCTGGAAAAAGCCATGGTGGGCAGCAGCGTCAAGCGAGTGGTGGTCGCGGCCATTGGCGACTTGCTGGGCACCTTCAAGGGCGCGGCAATGAACTTCATCCTGCGCAGCGTGCAGAAGCAGGTACCGGCCTTCAGGCTGCCCGGTTCGCTGCGTTTCAACCAGGTGCTCAAACAGGGCAGGGCCATGCACCATTTGCCGGTCAGCCTGCACCGCGATGAACTGGCCTTCCTGCAATACACCGGCGGCACCACCGGCGATGCCAAGGGCGTGATGCTCAGCCATCGCAATATCATTGCCAACCTGCTGCAAGCCAAGGCCTGGGTCGGTGACCAGTTAAACCTGCACAAGCAGGAAACCAACGTGACCTTGCTGCCGCTGTACCACATCTTCTCACTGACGGTGAACTGCCTGATGTTCATGTGCCTGGGCGGGCGCAATATCCTCATCGCCAACCCTCGGGACGTGAAGCGCGTGCAAATGATCCTGCGCAAGGAACGCTTCAATGGCATTGCCGGGGTGAACACGCTGTTCAACGGGTTGCTGGAGAACAAGGAATTTTGTGCACGGGACTTTTCCGACCTGCGCCTGGTGATTGCTGGCGGCATGGCCACCCACACCGCCGTGGCCAAGCGCTGGAAAGAGGTGACCGGGCTGCCGATCATCGAAGGCTACGGGCTGACCGAATGCTCGCCCGTGGTGAGCATCAGCCCTATTGATATTTCCCGCATGCGCGAGATGGAATTCACCGGCAGCATTGGCGTTCCATTGCCCTCTACCTGGGTGCGCTTCGTACGCGAAGACGGCGAACTGGCGGATATCGGCGAGCAGGGCGAGTTGCAAGTACGTGGCCCGCAAGTGATGCAGGGCTACTGGCAACGGCCGAAGGAAACCGCCGAGGTGCTGGATGCCGAGGGCTGGCTGTCCACCGGGGACATCGGCGTGATGGACGCACGCGGGTATATCCGCCTGGTGGACCGCAAGAAGGACATGATCCTGGTCTCGGGCTTCAACGTGTACCCCAATGAAATCGAGGACGTGGTGGCCATGCACCCTGGGGTTGCTGAAGTGGCGGCCATTGGGGTCGAAGACCCAGTGACCGGGGAGAAGGTCAAGATCATCGTCGTGCGCAAGGACCCGACCCTGACCCAGGAGCAGATTCTTGCTCACTGCCGGGAGTACCTGACGGGGTACAAGCTGCCAAAGTATGTGGAGTTTCGCACCACGGAACTGCCCAAGACCACGGTGGGCAAAGTGCTGCGCCGGGCCTTGCGCTGATCTACGGTTCAGACGACCAAATGTGGGAGCGGGCTTGCTCGCGAATGCGGCGGTTCAGGCACTGAAGGTGCCGACTGACACAGCGTATTCGCGAGCAAGCCCGCTCCCACTTTTTAAACCGTGCCCACTTTGACCCAGCGTTCCTCAAGGGCGGCCACTCGAATCGCCGTCGCCAACCGCTCCACCTCCCACGCCGCCTCAAAGTCCGTCCCTTGGGCCCCTTGGCCGGCCAGCGCCATGATCAGCTCGTGCACTTCCAACGTCTTCAATTCGTTGTAACCCAACTGATGCCCCGCCGCCGGGCTGAATGCCGCATAGCCGGGCAGGGCGGGGCCAGCCAACAGGCGCTGGAAGCCGTCCTGGCCGATGCGGTACAGGCGCAGTTCATTCAAGCGTTCCTGGTCAAACGCCAGCGTGCCTTGGGTGCCACTGATCTCGAAACTCAGGTGGTTCTTGTAGCCGTGCTTGAGCCAACTACTGCTCACCGTGCCACGGGCGCCGTTGGCGAAGCGCAACAGGGCATGCACCTGGTCATCCACGGCAATGGCTTTTGAGGTTGGGCTGCCGGCAGTGGCGGGGCGTTGGTTATGCACGGTCTGGGTATCGGCACAGACATGGGTCACGTCGCCCACCAGGTAGCGGGCCATTGACAGCATATGGCTGCCCAGATCAGCCAGGGCGCCGCCAGCATGCTCCACTTCGCAGCGCCACGACCAAGGGGAGGCGGGGTCCGCCATGAAGTCTTCGCTGAACTCACCTTGGAAACTGATGATCTGGCCCAGTTCGCCTTGAGCAATCATCTGCCGGGCCAGCACGATCATGGGGTTGTGCTGGTAGTTATAGCCGACCCGCGTCACCACCCCGGCGGTATGGGCGGCGCGGCGCATGGCGTCGGCTTGTTCAAGGCTGACGGCCAGGGGTTTCTCGCAATACACCGCTTTACCCGCCGCAATCGCGGCCATGGCCATGGGGTAATGCAAATGGTTGGGGGTGGTGATGGCCACGACGTCGACCTTGGGGTCATTGATCAACGCTTGCCAGTCACCATGGGCCTGGGCAAACCCCCAGGCGCTGGCGCAACGCTGGGCGCGTTCGGTGTCGGCATCGGCCAGGGCGGCCAGCTTGAGCTGCACGGGCAGTTCAAATACCGCTCGAGCGTTGTTGAACGCCAGCGCGTGGGCGCGGCCCATGAAGCCTGTGCCGATCAAGCCGATTCCGAGTTCACGCATCGTCGTGGTCCTTTGGATTATTGTTTTCAGGAAGGCTATTAATGGAATAAAAATTCACTAAATTCAATAGATAGAATAAAAATTCATTTCTTCTGATCGTTCCCACGCTCCGCATGGGAATGCCGGCCGGGGCGCTCTGCGCCCCGCTGTTTGCGCGGTGAGGACGCAGAGCGTCAGCGGATGCATTCCCACGCGGAGCGTGGGAACGATCACGTCGATCACGTGGGGCCATCATTTCAGCTGATATAGCTATATTCAGCACATGGCCAAACGCCGCCAGTTAACAAAAGATAACGTAGCGCCGATTGTCAGACGATTCCAAAGCCCGATAGGATGGCTCCTGCTTCCTCCAGGCGCTCTAGATTGCAGGTTTCAAGGTCCTGGCAGAGAAGACGACCTAACAATAATAAATGGGAGAAAGGTCTATGAGTGAGCCTGTCATGGGTTGGGTTGTTTGCCGCCCACGCGCCGCACGCAGGGTTGCGTTGCTGGCCACAGCGCTCTCGCTGCTTGCTGGCAGCGCATTGTCGCTGCCGGTTCTGGCCGCCAGCGATACCTCCGCCGCCGCAGTCTTTGCAATTGAATCCCCCAAGGCCGCCAGAGGCTTGATGATCGACGTGGTTCACGCGGGCAAGCGCCTGGTGGCGGTAGGTGATCGGGGGCATATCCTTTATTCCGATGATCAGGGCAACACCTGGGCCCAAGCCAAAGTACCCACCCGGCAACTGCTCACGGCGGTGTTTTTCGTTGATGATCAGCACGGTTGGGCCGTCGGCCACGATGCGCAGATTCTTGCCAGTACCGATGGCGGCGCCACGTGGACCCAGCAATATCAAGACCTCAAACGCGAAGCGCCGTTGCTCGATGTGTGGTTCAACGACGCCAACCACGGCCTGGCCGTGGGCGCCTACGGTGCGTTGATCGAGACCACCGACGCCGGCAAAACCTGGAACGATGTCAGCGAGCGCCTCGACAACGAAGACCAGTACCACCTCAACGCCATTGCACACGTCAAGGGCGCCGGCCTGTTTATCGTCGGTGAGCAAGGCAGCATGTTTCGCTCCAGCGACGATGGGCAGACCTGGGAAAAACTCGAAGGCCCCTACGAGGGTTCGCTGTTTGGCGTGATCAGCACCGCACAGCCGCAAACCCTGCTGGCGTATGGGTTGCGCGGCAACCTCTACCGCTCCACCGATTTCGGCAGCACCTGGGAACAGGTCCAATTGAACGCAGCGCGTGGCGCGTTGGAGTTTGGCCTGTCGGGGGCGACCTTGCTGGAGGACGGTTCCATTGTTGTGGTCGGCAACGGCGGCAGCGTGGTGGTCAGCCACGACGACGGCCAGACCTTCAGTGTGTTCAATCGCCCGGACCGTATTTCACTCTCGGCGGTCACGGCGGCCGGCAATGGAAATTTGATCCTCGCGGGGCAGGGTGGCGTGCGGGTTGCCACATCGGCCGGCGCAGAGCTCTCACAATAATAAGAAGGCGGGGATTCAATGAGCAGTCATCACAACGATAAAGCGACCTTTCTTGAACGTCTGATCTTCAACAATCGCCCGGCGGTGATCGTCATCTGCCTGCTGGTGAGCCTCTTCCTGTTCTGGCAGGCGACCTTGATTCGCCCGTCCACCAGTTTTGAAAAGATGATCCCGCTCAAGCACCCCTTCATCGAAAAAATGATGGAGCACCGCAACGATTTGGCCAACCTGGGCAACACCGTGCGTATTTCGGTGGAAGCCAAGGACGGGGACATTTTCACCAAGGAGTACATGGAGACCCTGCGCCAGATCCACGACGAGGTGTTCTACATCTCCGGGGTGGACCGCTCGGGTCTCAAGTCGCTGTGGAGTCCCAGCGTGCGCTGGACCGAGGTGACCGAAGAAGGTTTTGCCGGCGGGGAGGTGATCCCGCAGAGCTACAACGGTTCGCCGCAGAGCCTCGACCAGTTGCGCAATAACGTGCTCAAGTCCGGCCAGGTCGGGCGGCTGGTCGCCAATGACTTCAAGTCGAGCATCGTTGATATCCCGCTGTTGGAGTCCTACCCGGACCCGCAAGACCAGGGCAAGTTGCTGGCCCTGGACTACCGCAAGTTCTCCCATGAACTCGAAGACAAGATCCGCGACAAGTTCGAAACCCAGAACCCCAACGTCAAGATTCATATTGTCGGCTTTGCCAAAAAGGTCGGCGACCTGATCGATGGCCTGGTGATGGTGGTGCTGTTCTTCGGCGTTGCGTTCGTCATCACCCTGATTCTGCTGCTGTGGTTCACCAACTGCCTGCGCAGCACCATTGCGGTGTTGAGCACGACATTGGTGGCGGTGGTCTGGCAACTGGGGTTGATGCACTTCTTCGGTTTCGGACTGGACCCGTATTCGATGCTGGTGCCGTTCCTGATCTTCGCCATCGGCATTTCCCATGGCGTGCAGAAGATCAACGGCATTGCCCTGCAATCCAGCGAGGCAGACAACGCCCTCACCGCCGCGCGGCGCACCTTCCGGCAACTGTTCCTGCCGGGGATGATCGCCATTCTGGCGGATGCGGTGGGCTTCATTACGCTGCTGATCATTGACATCGGCGTGATCCGCGAACTGGCTATCGGCGCGTCCATCGGCGTGGCGGTGATCGTGTTCACTAACCTGATCCTGCTGCCGGTCGCGATTTCCTACGTGGGCATCAGCAAGCGCGCCATCGCCAAAAGCAAGAAAGACGCGAACCGCGAACATAGCTTCTGGCGCCTGCTGTCCAAATTTGCCAGCCCGAAAGTCGCGCCGGTTTCGGTATTCCTGGCGTTGATCGCCTTTGGTGGCGGCCTCTGGTACAGCCAGAACCTGAAGATTGGCGACCTGGACCAAGGCGCACCGGAACTGCGCCCGGATTCGCGCTACAACAAGGACAACAACTTCATCATCAGCAATTACTCCACCAGCTCCGACGTGCTGGTGGTGATGGTCAAGACCAAGGCCGAAGGCTGCTCGCGCTATGAAGCCATGGCGCCCATCGACCAGTTGATGTGGAAGATGCAGAACACCGAGGGCGTGCAGTCGGCGATCTCGTTGGTGACCGTGTCCAAGCAAATGATCAAGGGCATGAACGAGGGCAACCTGAAATGGGAAACCTTGTCGCGCAACCCGGATGTGCTGAACAACTCCATCGCGCGTGCCGATGGCTTGTACAACAACAATTGCTCACTGGCGCCGGTGCTGGTGTTCCTCAACGACCACAAGGCCGAAACCCTCGACCGTGCCGTGCATGCGGTGCAGGAGTTCGCCAAGGAAAACAACAAGGACGGCCTGGAATTCATTCTCGCAGCGGGTAATGCCGGGATCGAAGCAGCCACCAACGAGGTGATCAAGGAGTCGGAACTGATCATCCTGATCCTGGTGTACCTGTGCGTGGCGACCATGTGCATGATCACCTTCCGCTCTTGGGCGGCGACCCTGTGCATCGTGTTGCCGCTGGTGCTGACCTCGGTACTGGGTAACGCACTGATGGCGTTCATGGGCATTGGCGTCAAGGTCGCAACCTTGCCGGTGGTGGCCCTGGGTGTGGGGATTGGCGTGGACTACGGCATCTACATCTACAGCCGTCTGGAAAGCTTCCTGCGCGCTGGCTTGCCGTTGCAAGAGGCGTATTACCAGACGTTGAAGTCCACCGGTAAGGCCGTGCTGTTCACCGGCTTGTGCCTGGCCATCGGCGTGTGCACCTGGATCTTCTCGGCCATCAAGTTCCAGGCCGACATGGGTTTGATGTTGACCTTCATGCTGCTGTGGAACATGTTCGGCGCGCTGTGGCTGTTGCCGGCGCTGGCGCGATTCCTGATCAAGCCTGAAAAGCTGGCAGGGCAGAAGGGCAACTCGTTGTTCGCGCATTGATCCTGCTCCCAAAAGGCGGGAGCGGGCTTGCCTGCGATAGGCATAGGTATCTACACAACGTTGGCGCAAAGCTGGACCTGTGGCGAGGGAGCTTGCTCCCGTGACGGCCTGACAGCCGAAGCTGATCCAACTGACGCACCGTGCCAAGTGTGGGAGCTGGCTTGCCTGCGAAGACGGCCTGGTAGCCAACTGGGATGTTGGATCAGAGCGCGTAGATGTCTGTTACCGCAGGAATGGATATGTACCCGGTATAACTGCGTCGGCCGTCAGGTTGCCATCGCAGGCAAGCCAGCTCCCACAGTTTGATCGTGGGGGTGTCAGGTAGGCGGGCGTTGGCTGTCAGGCCGTCACGGGAGCAAGCTCCCTCGCCACAGGTTTAGCGTCGTACCGAAGTTGTAGAGACCTATGCTGCGATAGCATCACCGCAGTGTTCAACCTCTAGGTTACAGCCTGGGCTATCATTGCGGCTTTCCCCAAAATGATTACTGCCATGACTGCCGACACCCTGACCTGCGTCCTTGCCACCAGCGATATGCTGATCATCAATGGGCTGCACGCTTTTGACTTCAAGCTTGATCAGCAACTGCAGATCCAAAGCATGGATGGCCGGGAACTCAAGCGCTGGACCTTCAGTCCAGAACAATTGCAGGCGGCTACCTTTGACGAGAGCTTGCAAAGCTGGTTGCTGATCAACGACGACGGTGAGCACCGTCTGGTCTGCTTGAGCGCCATCCAGGGCGACAACAATAACGACGAGGACGAAGCAGATGATGCGTAAATTCTGGCCCCTGCTGATGGCAGGCAGTGTCGGTGCGATGTCGGTGCAGGCCGCACCGGCCGATATCCATGAACTGTTGGTCGGCAGCTATACGGCCGGCACCAGTGAAGGGATCTACCGCCTGCAATTCGACAGTAGCACCGGGCAGTTCAGCGGCAAGCCAGTGCTGGCGGCGAAAACCGCCAACCCTTCCTGGCTGACGATCTCCAAAGACCAGAAGCAGTTGTTTGTGGTCAATGAGAACGGCCCCGGCCAGGCAGACCCGGTGGGGCGTGTCAGCAGCTATAGCATCGACCCCCAGAACCACCAGTTGACCCTGATCAACCAGGTGCAGAGCCTGGGCAATGAGCCGACCCATTCCAGTGTGGCCGCCGATGGGCGCTACCTGTTCGTCGCCAACTATTCGGTGGTGGAAGACCCGGGTGGCAGCCTGGCGATCCTGCCGGTGGATGCCAGCGGCAAGCTGTCGGCACCGGTGCAATTGAGCGGGCACCCGGCCAGCCGTGTGAACCCGGAGCGCCAGGCGTCCAACCATGTGCATTCGGTAGTGTCGTCGCCGGATGGCAAGTATGTATTCGTGCAGGACCTGGGCGCGGACAAGGTGTTTGCCTACCGCTACGACCCCAAGGCCAATCACGAACTGCCACTGACAGCGGCCGACCCGGCGTCGGTGCAGTTGCCACCGGGCAGCGGCCCGCGTCACTTGCTGTTCAGCGCGGACGGCAAACACGCCTGGCTGACCACTGAGATGAGCGCCCAGGTAGCCGTGTTCGATTACAACGACGGCAAGCTGACGCAAACCCAGTTGCTCGACTATGCCGCCGACCAACCGGTGTCCGACAAGGCCGGTGCGGCGTTGCATGCGTCAAACGACGGCAAATTCCTGTACGTGAGCAACCGTGGCACGGCCAATCAGATGCTGGTGTTCAGCATCGATCCAGCCACCGCGCACCTCAAGGAAATCCAGCGCCGTTCTGTCGAAGGCGACCATCCGCGTGAGTTCAGCCTCGACCCTAGCGGAAAATTCCTGCTGATCGCCAACCAGAAAAGCAATGAAATTGTCGTCGTCGAGCGCGACCCCAAGACCGGCCTGCTGGGTAAAACCGTGCAGAAATTGCCGATCGATGCCCCCAGTGACCTCAAGTTCCTGGTGCGTCAATAAGCCACAGGCCCCGCACTGCGGGGCCTGAGCCTTTGTATTAATCGCAGTGATAACGGCTACTGTTTCAAAGCATTTCTAAGGTTCAACCCTCGGGCGTAAGTTGGGTTCCAAGGCCTTCCCAGGCCACCCAACCAAACGAACACAAGGGTTACCGCCATGAACTTCAATCTCTTCTCGATCATCGCTGCTTCTGCTGTTTCCGCCACCGTGGCCTTGCCTGCCGCCGCCAGCGTGGAAGTCACCGGCAAAAAATCCAATGTCACGGCCTATACCCAGAAATACCTGCAACAGAGTGCCAACTTTTATGCGGCGCTGGATCACAAGATTCAAAACTGATTGTCGAGCGACTCAAACCCCAAGCCACTCGCGAGAGTGCCTTGGGGTTTGACGTATCTAGCTGATGGTCAATATCCGACGCAAGGATTCATTCAGGTCTATTGCGCGCGCGCGGGTGAAGCTGCTTGAGATCACGTAATAGAACTCGAAGCTGTAGCCTTTGAACTGGCGCAATTGTTCCCAGTAAAACACCTGCTTGACCGGCGCACCGACGGGCCAGGATTGGCCGACGACTTGTGTCTCGGTATGGAGGATCACCTCGTTCAACCCTTTTACAAGTCGAAAGATCCACAGAATCTCGTCGGTGGGTTGTCGCCAGGCATAGTAGGGGCAGCGTGCGATGACATGCGCCGGGTCGTTACCGATGTGATCGTCTGGGTAGCCCTCAAGGTCCGGTGGCTCCAGGCGAACCACTGAGCCTCTGACCTCGGCGCTGGTTTTCTTGGAGTACACCTCGTAGGGCGGGCCGGACTTTCTCAATACGAAGCTGGTCTCCACCCGGCCCTCAGCGGCCATCCGTATATCAAGGTAATCGATGAACACTGAATAGACCTGGCCACCTCGCCTGATCTCGACAAATTTGTGAATGATTTTGACGCCACCTTTAGGCGGGTAGATGCGGAACATCACATCATAAATATCACCCACCTGGCCCACGCTTGACGGCGTGCGAACCTGCATCTCCAGGGGGGTTTCCCCCACGACTTCAAGGTCGATATAGCCAGGTGGCCCGCCATTGACGATGACGGGGCCATCCGTCAGTTGCTGGCCCAGGTTCACCGAGACCTCCACGCTGGCCGAGCCGGGCGTCGAGACATTCCCCACCAGGTCCCGCACCTCCAGCCAGACGTACAGGCGATCACTGTCGCCGGCTTCAAGCAAATCCGCATAGGTCACCAGGATCACTGTGGGCTTGAGAGCCCCCGCAATGTTTTGCGTCTTGATCACCGATCCCCAGTGAAGATCGACTTCATCGGTTGGGTTGGTGTTTGGGGGCGGCTGAAGCGTGATAGTGACGCCTTTGCTGGCGTTGCCTGGGACGATGACCGTCTCGGATACGCTGAATTTCAGTCCTGAATGCCCGGGTACTGTAGGGCCATCGTTGTCGTCACCGGCGGGAAGGTCGGTCTTGACCAGCGTCAGCAGCGGGTAAGACCTGTCGTAGTCCGTGCCGCCGGCATAGTGGACCACATACACCAGGGCATACGGGCCGTCGGGCAGGTCCTTCTGTTCGGCGGCGAAAAAGTAGGCGTTGTTCAGCTCCTCGCCAGGTTTGAGCTGCTTGGTGGCGAGTACCGACACAGTGCCGTCGTCGAGTAGTTTACCGACCGTAATGACATCGCCCGGCGCCGCGGCCCAGCCTTTGTCTACCTGAATCGTCATGCCCGACTCAAACAACCACTTCGGGACGCCAGCGTCGTAGCCTTTGACGTTCTCACTCATGCCGGGAATGTAAAGCCGGTCGAGGTACTTGGGCGCCTTCTTTTCCTCCAGCGTCATGATGGTGTGTGATGGGGCCGGAACCTTCTGTTTGGCAGAGGCTTTGGTTTTGGTCTTTCCCTCTGCCGCTGCTGGCTTGGTCGCAGGCGCGGATGTCTGGTTTTTTTTGGCTGGCATGGCTGTTCTCCTGTTCCTGCGAAGTGTGCTGTTGGCGCTATCAAACGCCTGAATCCGGGCATTGGCTACTGTCAGAATTAACAGGTACCGATCCAGGGGCATCCCGCACTACCTGTTAATTCTGACAGTAGGCACGCCGCGATTTAAGGCGTTTGATAACGGTAAGCCAACAGCGCACGACCGTGAGGACTCTCGCCATGCCCAAGGACAAAACACTTGACCCCCTCCTGCCGCCCATCGTTGTCCCGCTGATGGAGCCGGCCATTGATGGCGATATCGAAGGGGCGCATGGCGGTATCGGCCTGCGGCATACCGAGGTGCCGTTGGTGGTCTACCTGATCAACCCCAAAGATGGCGTCACTCCGGGCAGTGTTGCCTCACTGT